>CAMCMW010000021.1 GCA_945876155.1 uncultured Ruminococcus sp.
CTTGTTTTCGATTGTTATTTCAATTATCATTCCATCAACAGAAATATTTACCGGATGTACCTTATCAGAAAGTACATAACCTGTCGGTGCTTTGATTTCAGCAACAACATATTTTCCGTAAATAATATCTCTGAATGCAAATGAACCATCCTTGCCGGAAGTTACTGTTTCAAGAGCATTTTTCTCAGTAAATTCTGTTTCATCAGCTGAAAAAAGACCGATTAAAGCTCCGCTCAGAGCGGTTTTGTCATCAGCATTTATCTTCAGACCTTCTACATCACCACGGATAACATCATTAAGGAATTTTCCGCTGTCATCATTGCTGATTTCTACTACTTCATCCTGAGTTCTGATTTCAAAATAATAATAATTTTCATCAACAACAAATCCTTCCGGAGCTTTTGTTTCCTTTACGAAATATTCACCATATTCAACGCCGTCAAGCTGATAAATTCCCGTTTCAATTTCGTTAAGATATCCGTATGATTTATCTGTACCGTTATCAAACTTTCCATTGCCGTTTGTATCAGAATAAACTTCAAATACTGCACCGGAAAGTTTCTGTGAAGGATTAATTAAACTTGCCTTTTCAAGCTTAACACTTCCACGAATTTTTTCATTGCTGATTTCCACAGAAATTGTTTCTCCGTCCTCTGATACTGTTACCGGATATACTGTATCAGTAAGAACATAACCTGTCGGTGCTTTGATTTCTGCAATCAGATACTGTCCGATTACAACATCTTCAAAAGAGAATGAACCGTCCTTGCCGGAAGTTACTGTTTCATAAGCGTTTTCTTCTGTAAATTCTGTTTCAGAATTACTGAAAATACCAATCACAGCACCTTCAAGACCTGTGCCATCATCTGCGTCGGATTTTAATCCGTTAATTTTTCCCTTTTTCAGAATATTTTCAATTGCAGCACCACCGTTTACAGCAATTTCCTGTACTGCTTCTTCCTGTCCGCTGTATGCAAAGGAAACAGGATATTTTGTATCGTTGAGTATATAATGCTCATCAGTTGCAGTTTCCTGAACATAGTAATCTGCAAAAGGAAGTTTCGTATTGAATCCTGTTGTCATATCCTCTGAAAGATATGCAGTTTCAATCAAACCGCCTTTTGGAATTACAGTTCCGTCAGCTGCTGTTATATCTTCAGCTGCAAAAAGTCCGAATGCTGCATTCAGATATTCGTCATTGCTGCCGATTCCATATATTTCTGACTGCTCAAAATATTTTTCAAGAGATATTTTTACACCCTGATAATTATTTGAAAAGCTTGCAGAAGTATTTGTAACTGAAACATTCTGTCCGGCATATTCAATAGTTACAAGCTGCTCTCCGGTTTCAGTAATATAACCTTCAGGAGCTTTCGTTTCAATAACCTGATATGTGCCGAGATAAAGTTCCTTTGATTCAGCAATGCCATCAGAACCTGTGGTAATTGTATCAACTAAATCGCCTTTGGCGATTCTCAGTGTTCCGTCAGGAGTGTATATATCTTCAGCTGCATAAATTTCAAATTCTGCACCTGCAAGTTTCACTTCTGAAAAAACAGGAGTGTATACACCGTTTTCACTGCTGACTGATGTAAATGCTTCACCAGTCTTTGTTACAGAAATCGTACCTTTCTGCGGAGAATTCTTCTTCTCAACTGTGACAGTTACTCCGTCCTCAGTTACAGCAAAGTCAACCGGGTCAATGTCCAGAACATATCCTTCCGGAGCTTCAACCTCTACAAGCTGATACATTCCGTATACGAGCTTTTCCGGAAGTTTGATTTGTCCGGATTCATCAGTATAAAATGTGCTGACTTCATTGCCGTCCGAATCAGTCATTACAACCTTATTTCCGCTTGAATCAAGAATTTCAAAGCCTGTCCCAGCAGCAGGAATTACTTCTCCGCTTTCACCGTCAAGCTTGACAATCAATATTTCAGAACGCTTGAGCGTATTTGTAATCGTATAATCGAGCAAAGCCATTCCAGCACCCTGATAAAGGAAATTTTCTACAGGTTTAACATCGACAAATCGAGCAGGTTTACCCGTTTCTTCAACTTCATAATAAATCAGATTGTTATTGATTGTGTAAATGGGCAGGTTATTCCATGTAACAATTCCGCTTGCCGGCGTTGTTGCACTTAATTCTTTAGAAACTTTCTGATTACCATTTTCATCATACTGAATAATATCTATTTTATTCATTACGGTGTTAACAGAATCATATTCATATGCCCTGAGCGTAAAAGTTATATTTTCAATCTCATTATCTTCAGAGGTCTTTCTGACAACAATACCGCCTTTTTTTACAGTATTTTTAAAGCTTACTGATGCTGTTTCTCCGGCAGTTACCGTTACAGTTTTAGAACTTTGCTTATTATACCTGAACGAATTATTTACTTCTTCAACAGTGTATGTACCCGGTTCAATGTTAGGTATATCAATTTTACCGCCGTTTTTAGTTGTTACTTGTGTGCTGTAACCGTTAGGACCAGTAATTTTGAATTGAAAACCGTCTACAACTCCATCATCAGAAGTTTTTACGATGCTGAGATCTCCCGTGTCAAGTCCTGTTACAAAAGCGTAATATTCTCTTGGATCAGCTTTTGTTCCAGCTAATGTCTGTAATCCGGAATAATTAAGAACTACAACACCGTATCTTTCATTTTTAGCATTTGCATTGCTTTGTGTAAAAGTTACTTTAGCTTTTTTATTAGCATCAACCTTGATTTTCAGCTGCGAATTTGTCTTTGATACAACACTGCCGTTTGTAACGTTTACCGTATAATTGCCCATCTGACTGTTTTTATCAGTGTATGTGTATGTACCATCAGCATTTACTTTGGCAATCTTTGCATTAGCTTGGGCTTCGGTTCTATACGCACAGGTAACATTTTTGTTATGGTCTTTTATTGATTTTTCGTACTGGTTGTAATATGTCTGAATTCCAGTATAATTCGACAAATTTCCAGTCTTGAACAAATCGCTGACCGGCGTATAACCATTGCTGATTTTATTAAAATCTTCATCACGCTGTCCAACCATAACTTCCCATACAAGCATCTGCGTTGCAATGTACTGCTGCTGCGTTGTCGTGCTTGTATTCGGGTTTCCTGTAGTGTAGCAGTAAAGAAATACACGTCCGAGAAGTTCTTTTTTTTCGGCTGTTAATTTCGACCAAGTACCCTCTGTGTATGCAAGCTTGTCAACATCGCTGTTAAGTGCTGCTCCCGGCTCAACGCAGTATAACGGTTCCCCGGTATCAGAATTGGTGATTATTGCCCAATCCGCAAAATGGAGGACAGCACCATCTCCGATTTTAAGCTCTGTCAATCTGCGATAATTTTCGTAGTAGGTTATAGTTCGCTTAACAGTTGACGCAGCAGATGCTGTCATGCCAATCCATTCCATCGGAAGTGCTGTGCAGAGAACCGCAACTGCTGTAATCAGCATCAGAATTTTCTTACGGATTTTTTGAAATTTGTTCAAATTTTCTACTCCCTTTCTTTTCGGCATAGCCGTTATTTGCAATTACAGGCCTTTTTCAGCCTGTCTGAAATCAGGCATATCATATCACTCCCTTCAATGCTGTTGGCGCTTACAGAAGCTTACAGACGCCTCTATGCGCAAGCCAGCTTAGCACTCAATTTCCAAAACACGTTCTCAGAGCTAAATAAAGGCACTTTTAAGACATTTTAATTTTTAGGGTGTAGTTTTCTGCAAAAGTATCACAAAATCGATTCTGAGGCTTGCTAATGCCCTCTATGGCGATTTCAAATGCAGAATTATTTTTCAAAATTGCATATTAAGGCGAAATTTCAGGAAAATTGTTTACAAGTGCCTTGTAGTCATCAAGCCGGTAACTATGTTCAGATTCGTGCTGAGTTTTTTCAGATTTACCCGGTCGCTCTCTTGCAGCATAATAACTTTCCATGGTTGCCGGAGCGTTGTACAGTGATGTCAGCAGATACTGCCGAATGTTTCTTATTCCGCTGCTCTGGGATATGCATTCAAGTACATACCGGATATGCTCTGCGGTAAGTTCACTGAATCGCTGCTTCACCAATGCCGTATCAAGATTCTCTCCGGCTATTTTTATTTTTGCCTTTTGTGTGTTCAGTATTTCGGTCACAAGACTGACAATGTTATCAAGCTGCTTTGCATCAAATTCCTGTCTGAGCCTCTCAAACTCGATTTTGTTTTTTACATCCATCTCATCAATCAATCCCAAATCGTCGCATCTACCCAAATCGTCGCATCTATATGTATCTTGATTGATAGATTTATTAGATTTAGATTTATTAGATTTAGATTTATAAGTTAGTTCCGCCATTTGGGAGGAACTAGTTCCGCCATTTGGGAGGGACAAGTTCCGCCGTTTGGGAGGGACTAGTTCCGCCGTTTGGGAGGAACTGAGTTTTTCAGGCATTTCTTCTGTTTTTTCATAATTATTATCATCATCACAAAAATCATTAAAGTTGTTGTCGGAACTAGTTCCGCCGTTTGGGAGGAACTGCGATTCTATGGGATTTATGACTGCTTTTTTGTGTCTTAAAGCAATTTTTTTAGCTGTATTTTCTGCTGCTTTTATTAAAATACCATCAGAGATTTCTTTTCCCTTAACCAGATATTCCTGTAAAAGTTCCATATCATTATTGACCTTGAAATATCTCTTTGCTGGCACACCTTTCAGCGCTGTTTGAATAAAGCCGATATTTTCAAGATGCTTTATTGCATTTCTCTGAACCTTTTCTCCAAACGACGTGCTCTCATGCAAATCCGGAACGGTTACATAAAACCAACCATCTTCCTCAAGCATTTCTCTGTCACTGTAATAATAAAATTTTCCTACAAGTGTGAAAAAAATTATCGTTTCAACTGCACCGATAGAATGAGCAAGCAGTCGATTAAATGTCATTGTGTTATCAGGATTCAGCTGCTGATAAAAATCCGCCAATAATTTATTGCTCATTTTCTTCTCCTGTTCTGTCTGTGTTCCTCCGGAATATCAAGTATGTCTTCAAGCTGCCGTGCAATCGTAATCATTTCTTCCTTAATCAGCGTTGCTTTAGGTTCTCCGCAAAAGCATTCGTATTTTATTCTTGTAATGTCTGCATTTTTATAAATCTCTATCATTTCATCCAGAGGGAACTCTGAACGGCTGTTGATAAAATTTCTGTTTTCTGTCAGAATGACTGAAAACATAATTTTAGTTTCTTCGTAAACATCATCAAGCTTTAAAACCTTTTTCGGAATAAAGATGGCATCTTCATTCAGCAGTCTGACCATATCGTTTAAATCATTTTTTACACTTGTTTTATTCATAATTTTTCCTTTCTCAAATAAGCTTCCGGTAAATATTGCAAAATTCATTTAGCTGTGATATAATCAATCTCACAATTAGCAAATTCCGACAAAATTTAACATATAGGAGGCAAATTCGTATGATTAAAATTAAATATAAATCTATTTCAGAATCATCTTTAAATTATTTTTCAAAAATGATTTATCCTGAAATCCAAAAATTTTATGATAAAAAAGCCGAAAATGATATTCCAGCAATAAGCAACAATAAAATCAAAAAGGAATCGAAAGAAAAGAAATGAATGCAGTTATTTATGCACGTTACTCATGTGATAATCAGCGTGAAGAAAGTATTGAAGGACAACTTCGTGAATGTAAAGAATTTGCTGATAAAAATGAGATAAGCATCATCCATGAATACATAGACAGAGCTTACTCAGCAAAAACGGATAACCGTCCTGAATTTCAAAAAATGATTAAGGACAGCTATTCCAAAAACTTTCAGGCTGTTATCGTCTGGAAACTGGACAGATTTGCACGAAACCGATATGACAGCGCCCGCTATAAAACTATCCTGAAGAAGAACAACGTTGAAGTGAGATCCGCTACAGAAAACATCTCCAAAGGAGCAGAAGGAATAATACTTGAAGCTGTCCTTGAAGGCTATGCGGAATATTACTCTGCCGACCTCTCCGAAAAAGTTACTCGTGGAATGACTGAAAACGCTTTAAAATGCAAATTTAACGGCGGTACTGCACCGATTGGATTTGTAATTGATGAAAACAAGCATTATCAGATTGATGAGCTTAAAGCTCAATTCGTTAAAGATGCGTTTGTAATGTACGCATCAAATGTATCCATGAAAGAAATCACAGAATATTTAAGCTCAAAGGGTATTCGCACAAGCAAAAACAAATCAATCAGCATTCGTACTATGTCTGAAATACTGCGGAACAAAAAATACATCGGTGAATACAGATACAAGGATATTGTCATCGAAAATGGAATACCGCAGATTATTCCAGAAGACTTGTTTAATGAAGTCCAGAAAAAACTTAACTCCAAACAACGAAATTCAAATTCCCAGATGAAAAATAAATATTTACTTTCTGCAAAACTTCGCTGCGGAAAATGCAACTCTCTGATGTGCGGCGATTCAGGCACAAGTAAAACCGGCAAGGTGTATAATTATTACAAATGCGCTTCAGTTAAAAGGCATCTCGGCTGCACAACCAGAAGTGTACGTCAGGAAGTTTTTGAAAAGGAAGTTTTGGAAAAAGCATTCCGGAATATCTTTACAGAAGAAAATATTGAAATCATCGTTGAAATGGTTTTGAAGATTAATAAAAATGAAAATGCAGCCATATTGCTCTTAAAAAAGCAATATAGCTGCATTGAAAAAAATATAAATAATATTCTTGACGCTATTGAAAATGGGATTTATACTCCTTCTGTCAAGGATAGATTGCTGGAACTTGAACATCAGAAAGCCGATATTGAAACTCAGCTTCAGCTTGAACAAGAAAAAGTATCTAAGTTGACATTGAGTAAAAGTCAAATCAGATACTTTGTTTCAAATATTTTAATTTTGCTTCCGGATAGTAAAAAGTCCCTGATTATAGACACTTTTGTAGATGAAATCATTTATTACGATTCTGATGATGAACGCTCCAAATAGTTCGGGGGAATGGAATTTCGGTTCACCACAACAAAACCCTAAAACAACGTATTATGTTGTTTTAGGGTTTTTCTTTTATCGTGAAAATTCACTTTGTTCTTTGTCTGTTCTTTATTCAGAAAATGCGGATTTTGTAAGCCGAGGTCAGCCGACCTTTGGCTCATTTTTCTTTGTGCTGAAGTCAAGTGCCGAGCTGACAGCGTCCGAAACTTTCGCCTGAGCTTCTTCTGACATATGACAGTAAAATATTACTCGTAATCCCCTTGCCAAATGGTAACACCAACAATTAGCAGTACAAATCCGATAAGAAAGAGCGATATATAAAAGTACCGCTCTATAACTATAATCTCAATTTTCCAAATTACTTTAATATATCTTGAAAGTCGATTATTCGTACATCTTTTTAATTCATATTGATTGCTCTTGAAGTAATTTCAGAGAATTACTTTTTCCTGTTTTTACTCATGATTTCATATAAAACGGATAAAACAAATGGAAGAATTGCCGTCAATATACAAACTTGATTCAAACCGCCAACTAATTATCAAAAATATTACTGAAATGACAGTGGCAATAAAAAGTACAATATTATCGTAAAGTATTTTCCGTATGTGAGCAAGTTTGCTTTTGTGCCATGCTTCTGGAACCTGTTTTTGAATTTCTTTATGCATTTGATGCACTTGATCACATAACAACTGATATTGTATCTCACGCTCTGTTAATTCAATTATTTCAATATATTTCTCATTACTCACTTCATTCATGAAATTTTCACTTTCATTAATATTTAAACTTTGAGATAGTTTATCCAAATCCTCTTGTACTTTAGGTACAATATTTGCATTGTATATAATCGGCAAAGTTTCTTTTCGGAATGACCTGATACGAATCAAAACCGCCCGTGCGTCTTTTTCGCATTGATTTACCTCAATTGCAACCCGAAGCTCCACCAGCAATTGGGATAGTTGATTGGTCCATTGAATTCTTTCTGATGGAGTAAAACGAAACGCTGTTAAAGTTTCAACCAATTTGCAAAATTGGATATGTTGACGATTGCGAAAAAACCTCACGGATTTTGAAGTGAGTTTGTATACCGCTGTCTTAAATACATAGACTCATATGGATTTTTTATCGAATCAATGGCAACTATAGTGTATGGATTTGCATCATCATTAATTTTAGTACCTGGATCATACGATTGTGTTACATCTGTAGTACAAATTGCTAATTTGTAAGCACGAAGTACTTTAATCGCCAAATTGATATCCTCAGCCAAGTATGTATAGCCATCCTGCATGAAGTTAGCTGAAAAGTCAGAATAATATGGTTGCATTGCAATTCGCTAAGCTAAAAGCATAATAGCTTCTCCTATTGATATGGAAATATGACTCATTTCGTTTAATATATCTAAATATTTTTTGTAAGATAGTATCTCTCCCGGTACACCTTTGGCGTAACTCCTGTTATCTGTTTAAAAACGGCAATAAAAGCACTCTGGGAGGAAAAGCCGAGAGATACAGAAATCTCCAGATACGATAAATCTGAGTAACGGAGCAGATTCTGAGCAGTATCCACTTTTGCCTCTTTCACAAACTGCTTTATGGAAATTCCTGTTTCCTTTGAAAATAGCCGTGAGAGATATGTCGGGTTCAGCCCGGTCATTCCAGCAAGGGTTTTAACTGAAAGTTCTCCGCCCAGATTCTCATAGATATAATCAATGCACTTTCTGACATGAAGCGAAATGACAGCTTCTTTTCTGATTTCATGCATTCTTTCCGCAAAATCCAGACACATTTCCTTGTATAATCTGTGAACAGAGTCAATCGTCTGACAATGGTCGGCTTTACGGATGTAAATGTCGGACAGAGTATAGGCTTCATCGTGTCCCATTCCTCCCTCCATACACGCTCTTGCGATTGCGGAAGCGGCAAGCACAAAATGATATATGCTGTTTCTGAAGCTGTTATCAGATAGTATCCTCACATCTGAAATGAGAGTTAAATCACCGTTTTCAATTCTGTTTCTGACCGCATTCACATCTCCGTTCTGTACTTCCGAATATTGTGCAGATTCATCATGATAATGGGGCATAGTAAGTCCGTCCGTTTTCTGTAAATATAAACAGGTATTCAGTTCATTTCTTGCTTTCATTATCATCCTCTGCCTTTCCTAAATTATGATTATATCACTTTTCAGGTATAGAAGCAATATTTTTGATATCAAAACTGCTCCGAATAAGCTATACTCTTAACAGGGGGTGAGCATTATGGAACATACAAACAATTTCACGGAAGGAAAGGTTTCGTGCAAACTGCTTGGATTCTTTTTCCCTATGCTGCTGACAAATCTTCTGCAGCAAATATATTCTGTCGCTGATACTGCAATTGTAGGAAAAGGATTAGGCGATTATGCGCTTGGTGCTGTTGGAAACCTGTCGTCACTGTCTCTGCTGATTATCGGCTTTTCAACTGGAATGGCAAATGGATTTGCTGTTATTATCGCCCAGAATTACGGTGCTGGCAACCATTCGGTTCTCCGAAAATCAATTGCCCTTTCTGTAAAATTATCCATTATTCTGACACTTATTCTGACAGCTGCAGGATGTCTGCTGCTAAAGCCGATTCTTCTTTTCATGCAGACAGATAAGGCGATTTTAAAGGACAGTCTGAAATATGGTTACATTATTTTCGGGGGACTGGCTGCAACGATAGCTTATAACCTATGCTCCGGTATATTACGCTCACTTGGTGACAGCAAAACACCGTTTATAGCGATAATGATTTCCTCGGCAGTAAACATTGCTCTGGATTGTATTCTGATATTGATTCTCCATACAGGTGTTGAGGGTGCGGCGATTGCAACAATTCTTTCACAGGTAATATCTGCGTTTATATGTTTCTGCAAGATACGGCAAATGCCTGTTATCCGGGTAAAAGCCGAGGATTTCAAAAACGATATAGCAATGTATCTACTGCTTTTGAAAAACGGTATTCCGATGGCTTGTATGAACTCTGTTACAGCAGTTGGCTGTATGGTCGTTCAGAGTTATGTCAATAACTGCGGTGTTGCCTATACTTCCGCATATTCTGTATGCAGTAAATATCTGAATTTGTTTATGCTGCCTTCTTTGACAGCAGGATTTTCAATTTCCGCATTTGTAAGCCAGAATTACGGTGCCGGAAAAGTGGAGCGTATTAAAAAAGGTGTTCGTGTGTGTTTGTGGATTGCAATGATTTCTTATGTACTGCTTGGTTCGGTCATGGCTTTTCTTCCGGAATTGCTTGCAGGATTTATGCTAAGCGAGGAAGAAACAATTTCTCTTGCTGTGGAGTATCTGAAAATATGCGGTGCAGCATTGATTCTGGTAAATCTGCTGTTCGTTTACAGGAATAGCGTACAGGGAATGGGATATCCGCTGATTCCCATGCTTTCAGGTGTCACTGAAATGGTACTGCGAATACCTGCTATTATCCTGCTTCTGCCTGAGATTGGATTTAAGGCAACCGCCTATGCCGAAGCAGCTGCATGGATTGGGGCATTGGCTTTGAACTGGATTGCTTACAGAATATTTATAAGAAAAAATAACCATATATGATACACGGTTGTTACGGAAATTGATGGCATATCCGTCTTTTTCAGACGATGTTCTATCAGTTCCATACAAAGAGCGTGTTGTGTGGTACTGTAAGATTTTCTGTTCGCCATAGGGCAAAGCAAAAAAGCCTTGCCGCAGCAAAGTTTCCTGTGGGTCGGGCTCGATTTTATCATTGATATTTAGAAAAATTTCCCAAAAAGTTCTTTGCTGTATTGAATTTTGATAAAATTTGTGCTATAATGAATAATAATTTAGTAATTCTACCGATTTAATTAATGATATAGATGACTCAGAAACGGGGTGAAACTATTGGATTTATACGAAGTAATACCGGAAAACCTGTTTTCGATTCTTGTTTCAAAAAACAAAGGTTTATACGTCAAGTCACTTTTTGTTTTGCTTGACGCATTCAAGCAGCATTTGAAGATTTCAAAAGATGAACTGGTATCTATGATAAGCGCCAGACTTGATGACGATATTATATCAGCGGATTTTTCGGAAGAAGAATTGCTGGAAAGTGAACATTCAATTTCGGGGAAAGCACATTTTTTAGTACGAAGATTAAAAAACGTCGGGTGGATATTAGTCGAAAGCGAAAATGACTTCAGGGAATATGTTACTGTCCCGGGGTACAGCTATAAAATAATTCAGCTTCTTTATGATATTGCAAATGTTTCGGAATCCGAAAATTTTGCGTATGTCTATTCTACTTATTCGTCGCTGAAAACTGCCGATGATACCCATGATGTGTACGAAATGATAACGGCACTCAATGATGGTGCTGAAAGAACAGAAAAGCTGGTAGAAAGCTTAAAATCCGT
>CAMCMW010000022.1 GCA_945876155.1 uncultured Ruminococcus sp.
TTCTGTGCGCACCGGTTCTCAGTGAGGACGGCAATGTTACGTTCTACCTGCCGGCAGGAAAGTGGACTGATATAATCACAGGCGAAACAATTGACGGTGGAAGATATATCACAAAGCACTGCTCATATCTTGAAATGCCTGTTCTTGCAAGACCTGATTCAATCGTTGTTTACGGTGACTTCAAAAACAGCTTTGAGTACGACTATATCAGCAACGCCAATGCAGTTATCTATAATCTGGGCGACGGCAAAACTGCTGAAACCTCAGTTTATGACAAGGACGCAAACGAGGTTATGTCAATGACAGCTGTAAGAAACGGCAATGAGATTACCGTAACTTATACAAGCACTGCCGCATTTAAGATCACGGCTGACGACAAGACTGTTGACGCACCTGCTGCAGACAGCGGTAAAATCGTTATCAGCTTATAAAACAAAATCGTCATAGGGAGTGTATTCTCGCTATGATACTAAATAAACGGAGATATGCAAAATGAAAAAAGATGTAATTGATTATGTCTGGACTGACAAAAAGCGTACTCTTTTCGGACTTCCTTTATCATTCACAAGATATTTTCTGACAGAAAACAAGTTTATCACAAGAGTGGGACTGTTAAGCCTGGAAGAGGACGAGCTTGACCTTTACACAGTAACTGACAAAAAGCTTGTGCTGCCGTTTAAGCAGAGGATATTCGGCTGTGGTACAATAATACTTTATGTCCGGGACACTGATACCCCGATAAAAGAGGTAAAAGGGGTCAAAAATCCGAGAAAGGTTCTGGCGGAGCTGGACAAGTATATCAATATCCAGCGTGACCGGTACAGAACAAGAGGCCGTGACATGATAGGCTATGATGTTCACGACTGCGACTGTGATGACTGTAACGACGACGATATGAACTGAAATTAATGTAAAAAGAGATGTGAAATTATGCTTGAATTTATAACCGAAAAGGAAACCTGCTGGGAAAGACTCCAAAAGGAAAACCGTCCGATATACATTTACGGTATGGGAGACGGCGCAATGAAAATAATGTCTGTTTTCAAAAAATACGGCATTAAAACGTCGGGCATATTTGCAAGTGATGATTTTGTAAGAGGACATTATTTTGAGGGTTTCAGGGTAATGCGCTTGTCTGAGGTTGAGGAGCTTGAACCCGATTTTGCTGTGGTACTGGCGTTTGCAGCCGGATATGAGGAGCTTGTTGACCGCATCAAAATGATAAATCAGAAACACAAACTTTACGTCCCCGACGTGCCGGTTATCGGCAGCGGACTGTTTACTTACGATTACTGCAAGGAACACGCTGAGCAGTTCCAGGAGGTTTATGACCTGCTTGCAGATGAGCAGTCCAAAAAGGTCTATGCGTCTGTTATCAATTTTAAGATAAGCGGTGACATAAAATATCTTGAAGATATTACATCTACAAAGACTGAAATCTACAGGGATATAATCAAACCCAATCTCAATGAGCATTACGTTGACCTGGGAGCGTACAACGGCGACACCATAAAGGAACTGCTGGAGATAACACGTAACCGGTATGTCCGTGTTTACGCCATGGAGCCGGACCGGAAAAACTTCAAAAAGCTTTGCCGCAGTATCGAGGGCAAGAACCACATTTATGCTTATAACAATGCGGCGTGGTGTATTGATACTCAGCTGCCCTTTTCTTCAAAGTCCGGACGCCAGTCATCTCTTGCCACAAGTACCGGAACGAAGTATATTGAAAGCAAGTCTGTGGACAGTATGCTGGGCGGCAAGGAGGCAACACTTATCAAAATGGACGTTGAGGGCGCAGAGCGTGAGGCTTTGTGGGGGGCGTGCCAGACTATCGCAAGGTACAATCCAAGGCTTATGGTGGCACTCTATCACCGCAACGAGGACTTGTTTGAACTGCCTCTGCTTGTCCATAAGCTGAATCCCAGGTACAAGCTTTATGTAAGACACCAGCTTTATATTCCTGCATGGGAAACCAATCTTTATGCAACTCTTTAAAATAAAGAACCCGCATCATCTGATGCGGGTTTTTTATATTAAGGCAGAAGTCTGTTGATATCTCTAGGGAACATACTGCACATTCTGACATTTGGTGCGTCAATAATCTTCATAACAAGTCTTTCAAGACCGATACCCAGACCGCCGTGAGGAGGCAGACCGTACTTGTGCGCTTCAAGATAGTACTTGAAGTCGTCAGGATTGAGTCCCTGAGCCTTCATCTTTTCAATCTGCTCGTTGTAGTCATGGATTCTCTGACCGCCGCTTGTGATTTCAAGTCCTCTGAAAAGCAGGTCGAACTTGTAGGCAAGACGTGGGTCTTCTCTGTCGTTCATGG
The DNA here is from genome assembly GCA_945876155.1 of uncultured Ruminococcus sp. Lineage (GTDB taxonomy): Bacteria > Bacillota > Clostridia > Oscillospirales > Ruminococcaceae > Porcipelethomonas. The sequence continues at coordinate 2,336 of CAMCMW010000022.1, forward strand.
CATAGAACGGAGGTTTTGAAGAAGGAAAGTGGGTTACGAAAATAAAGTCGCTGTCAAAAGTTTCCTTTGCGTACTCGCAGATTGCAACTTCGTCTTCCGGTTCAAGGTCAAGCTTGTTCTTTGAACCCTTGTTGCCCAGAATTTCCTTTGCCTCAAGGAGTGTAACGCATGGTATTTCCTTGATAACCGGAATCTTTGCCTCAAGAATCTCAATTTCGTTAGCGTAGTTTGCCTTGATATATTCCATTACGTATTTCAGCATAGCAGTTTCCATTGCCATAACGTCATACATACTGTCAATATAACCCATTTCAAAGTCAAGACCGATATACTCGTTAATGTGTCTTGAAGTTGCGTGTTTTTCAGCACGGTAAACAGGTCCTATCTCGAAAACTCTGTCAAAGAACGCAACAGCAGTCTGCTTGTAGAACTGCGGTGACTGGTTCAGGAATGCCGGCTTGTCGAAATATTCGAGATGGAAGATGTTTGAGCCGCCCTCTGCGCCTTGTGCAACGATTTTCGGAGTGTGAATTTCTGTGAAGTTTTCTTTGAGCATGAACTCTCTGAATCCGTTGCAGACGCCCTCCTGGAGTTTGAAAATTGCACGCTCATAAGCGTTTCTGAGAGCAACAGAACGGTTGTTGAGATTGATGTCAAGGGTACAGCCAAGACGCTTGTTCGGTACATGGAGAGGATATTCCTCAGTTGGATTGGAAATAAGACTGATGTTTTTCAGAATAATTTCAATGCCGTTGTAGCCCTTGTCGTTCTGGGTAACAGTACCCGTAATGTTTACGAAGAATCCCTCTTTAAGACCCTCGATACTATCCTTGCAGTTTTCCGGGGAGTAGATAGTCTGGAGCAGATATCTGCCGGTTCTCACAACGATAAAAGAGAACTCGCTCATGTTTCTGATTTTGTAAACACAGCAGCTGAGTGTTATGTCCTTGCCGATATTGTCAAGGGCGTCGGAAATCATAAATTCCTTTTTCAGATTTTCCGGACTAATCTGCATGATGTTTTTGGAAGTTGACGGCTTGTAGGAATCAGCATTTTTGTAGGCTGTCATGTCAAGCTTTACTTCGTCAGACTTCTTTTCAGCGGTATCGTCAGCGGAAACAGCGGCAGTTTCAGCGGAGAGTGATGAGAGTTTTTTCTCCAGTTCTTCCTTGATTACCTTTGGAGTACAAGCACCCTTTAACTTCTTTGAGCACTGTCCCATAAGGAAACCGAATACCTTTGTTTCGCCGTTTTTGTACTGTTCAACAGCAGTACCGTTAGCGGAGAGGACTTCCTCGATAACCTCGTTTACCTTTGCCATATCGTTAACGATAAGCATACCCTTTTCCTTTGCGATATCTTCCGGTGCTTTACCGGAGGCAATCATTTCACGAAGGATAGTCTTGGCGTCGTTTTTGGACACCTTTTCTGTGTCAGCCATTTCAACAAGCTTTGCGAAAGCCTCTGCGGTAAACGGCAGATTTTCCATTGTGACTTCGCCCAGGTTCACACGTCTTAAAAGCTCAACGATAACGAAGTTGGCAACGCTTTTCGGGTTGTTGTATGCCTTGACTGCATTGTCATAGAAGTCTGAAACAATTTTCTTGTTTATGATTATCTTTGCGTCAACATCTGAAAGACCGTACTGTTCAGTATATCTTGCAAGTCGCTTGTGCGGCATTTCCGGCAGCTGTGCCTTGATGCTGTCAAGCTGTTCGTCGGTGAAGTTTACCTGTAAGATATCCGGCTCCGGGAAGTAGCGGTAATCGTGAGCGTCCTCCTTGGTTCTCATGGAGGTGGTTTCGCCACGGTTATCATTGTAACGTCTTGTTTCCTGGATAACACGCTTGCCCATGTCAAGCAGTCTTGACTGACGCTTTATCTCGTACTCGATAGCACGACCGATAGATTTAAGAGAGTTTAAGTTCTTGCACTCTGTTCTTGTACCGAACTCCTTGTCACCCGGTTTCATAATAGACACGTTAACGTCGCATCTGAGTGAACCCTGTTCCATTTTACAGTCGCAGACACCGGCATACTGTAAAAGCAGACTTACCTTTTCAAAGAAAGCCTTTGCCTCTTCAGCGGAGGAAATGTCAGGCTCGGTAACGATTTCGATAAGCGGTACACCACAGCGGTTGTAGTCGGCAAGAGAAACAGCGTTGAAGTCATCGTGGACAAGCTTTCCGGCGTCCTCTTCAAGGTGGATACGGTTTACTCTGATGTTCTTTTTCTTGCCGTTTACCTCGATTGGCACAAGACCGTTTATACAAAGTGGTCTTTCCAGCTGTGAAATCTGGTAAGCCTTAGGAAGGTCAGGGTAGAAGTAGTTTTTTCTGTCGAACACAGAAAATTTATTGATATCACAGCCCAGCGCAAAACCGGCTTTTACTGCGTACTCAACAGCAGTCTGGTTAATTACCGGAAGAGTACCCGGCATACCTGTGCAGACAGGGCAGCAGCGGGAGTTCTGGTCACCGCCGAATTCAGCATTACAGGTACAGAAAACCTTTGATTTGGTCAGCAGCTCCGCATGGATCTCCAGACCGATTACAGGAATATATGATGACATGATTTTTTACCTCCAATCAGACAAGCTCAGGGGCTTTGTAATCGAATGTCTGCTCAAAAGCGTCAGCCGCACCGATAATTGCCGCCTCGTCGAATTTTTTGCCTATAACTGACATACCGATAGGCATACCGTCCTTGTTGTATCCGCAAGGTGTGGAAATACCCGGCAGTCCTGCGATATTAACAGTAACCGTGCAGATATCAGCCTTGTACATCTTTACAGGGTCGGACACGTTTTCGTCTGTGCCGTAAGCCACGGACGGAGTTGTAGGAGTAAGAATCATATCGCATTTCTCGAAAATGCTGTCATATTCAGCGGAAATTTTCTGCTTTAATGCAAGAGCCTTTCCGTAGTAAGCGTCGTAGTAACCGCTTGAAAGGGCGTAGTTGCCAAGGAGTATTCTTCTCTTGACCTCACTGCCGAAACCTTCTGCTCGTGAATTGCAGATAAGCTCATTGAAGTTTTCGCCCTTTTCACTTCTGTGACCGTACTTGATACCGTCATATCTTGAAAGGTTTGAGGACGCCTCAGCGGAGGAGATGAGGTAATATGCCGGAACAGCGTATTTGAGGCTCGGCATACTGCATTCTATAAGTTCAGCGCCCATTTCCTTGTATTTTTCCGCAGCAGCCATAACAGCGTCAGCCACCTCACGGTCAATACCCTCGCCGTAAAATTCCTTAGGCAGAGCGATTTTAACGCCTTTCATGCCCTTGCCGATTGCGGAAGTGTAGTCCATAGTAGGATTCTTTGCGGCAGTACCGTCATGACGGTCGTAGCCGGCAATTGCGTTTAAGATGATTGCACAGTCGTGAGCGTCCTTGGCAATTGGACCAATCTGGTCGAGAGAAGATGCGAACGCCACAAGACCGTAACGTGAAACTCTTCCGTAGGTTGGTTTAAGACCGGTAACACCGCAGAAAGCAGCAGGCTGTCTTATAGAACCGCCTGTATCAGAACCCAGAGCAGCAGCGCACAGTGACGCAGAAACGCATGATGCAGAACCGCCTGAAGAACCGCCCGGTACACGGTTTGTACCGTAAGGGTTTTTAGTTTTTGCGAAAGCGGAGGTCTGAGTAGAACCGCCCATTGCAAATTCGTCCATGCTTGTCTTACCCAGCATAACGATACCCTGGGAATTAAGCTTTTCCATAACTGTTGCGTTGTAAGGCGGAATAAAGTTCTCCAGCATTTTTGATGCACAGGTTGTTCTGATACCGTCTGTGCAGATATTATCCTTTATAGCGAGAGGGATTCCGCAAAGGTCTGAGGCATTGCCGCTGTTAATAAGCTGCTGAGCGTTTTCAGCGTCACTCAGAGCCTTTTCCTTTGTGACGGTAATGTAGCTTTCGAGTTTTCCGTCATATTTATCAATTCTGTCGATGTAGGACTGAGTAAGCTCGGCAGCGGAGATTTCCTTGCTGTCAAGGAGCTTTCTCATCTCTCTTATTTTAAGCTTTGTAATTTCCATTTCCTAACCTCTGATTTCTAAATTATTCAACAACCTTCGGAACAACAAAGCAGTTTTCACTGTTTACAGCGTTCTGAAGAATTTTTTCTGTCGGCATACTCGGCTCTGAGGCGTCCTCACGCAAATCGTTGAGATAAACGTTCTTATTGTCAGCCAGAGCGTCATAGGTGACGTCAATTTCCTTGATTGTATCCATAATTTCAATAATGCTTGTCATTTCCTCAGCGGTTTTTTTGAGTTCGTCCTCGGTAAAGGCAAGCTTTCCCAGTTTGGAAAGATATGCGACCATTTCAAGATCCATAGCAGTTTCCCCTTTTCTGTAAAATAAACTTATAGTTAATTATACAACATTTCGGGCACTATTGCAAGTTTTTTTCCAATTATAATTATTTTATTTTGTAAAAGGTTAATTTTCAAAACTATTTGTTAATATATGACTAAAATTCATACGCTGATTTGTGCAAAAAGCGGAACATCTTGAAAACCGTGGACAGAATCAGGTTTTGAGGTATCATCATTTATGAAAGCAGTTGGTAGTTTTATTTTTAATCATGGAGGTTGATAGTTATGAAAAAATTCACAAAATGTCTTGCAGTGATTTCGTCAGCGGTTATGGCGATGTCAGCAGGAGTTATGCAGGGTTCTGCCGCAATTGAGGATAAGGTTTATGATACGACCAGAACCAACCAGGACGGAAGTCTTTATCCTTACAGAGTATATGATACCATGGAATACATGGGGATTATCTTCAAAATGGCTGATGATACAGTTCCGACAGCTGAGGAACTTGGCATTGACGGCGTTATAAAAAAATATGATGCAGTTAATTACGGTACAGGCTTGCTTGAAATGATTGCCGGCAAGGGCACAGGCTGGGGTGTAGAGGATGTTACTGAGCCTTCTGAAAATCAGTATACTGTTCAGACTGAATATATGATGAGCGAAGAAGAAGCAGAGGAATTAGCTAAAAAGCTTGTTGTTCGTGGTCTGGTTGAAGAAGCCGGTGTATGGTATTGGCATGTGGTCAGCAATGCGTACATCAATGTTGATGCGGGCTATTGCAATTCGGTTAATGTCTTTTTCAAAAATGAAGAGGACGCTGAGAATTTCAGCTTTGACAAATATCCTGAAATAAAGGAAATGCTGAAATACAATGAATACGGCGACAGTGATGTAAGCGGTTCAAGAGTCGGACTCTCCTGTTATACGGATTCTTCAGATTATAAAGATACTGAGAAAAACACTTTTGACACCATGGGACTTTATAATGATGTACAGGCACTTAATGACGTCCTGACAAGCAGATATGATGAAATTGAAAAGGTTGATTTGACCTATTGGCAGCTATATTCAGGCGGACAAACATCAAGCGCTGTTTACTCCGTTGAACCGACATGGGGCGACGCAACAAATGATGATGTGATAAACCTCTACGATGCAATTGAGATTTCAAAGTACATCATGAACATCTCCGATATGGACGAGGACACAGTTCTCCTTGCCGACATCAACCGTGACGGTAAAACTGATATTTACGATGCTGTCAGAGTTGCTGAGAGTGTTCTGGAAAAATAATAAGGAGGCTTGATTTATGAAAAAATTCACAAAATGTCTTGCAGTGCTTTCGTCAGCGGTGATGGTGCTGTCAGCAGGTATCATGCAGGTTTCTGCCGGATTTGAAAGCAAAACCTATGACATAACAGTTACTAACTCAAATGGTACTGTATCGGCAAAAAGAGTGTGCGAAAATGTTGTTTATTCCGGAATAGTTGTCACAATGCCGGACGGTGCAGAGCCGACAGCGGAAGAAATAGGAATTGACTGTCCGATTCAGAAATATGAGGCGACAAACTATGGTAAGATTTCTGATTTCACCGGAGAAAATGGCGGCTGGGTATATGAGGAAACAGTTGAACCGGAAGAAAATCAGTATAAGCTCTATGTGGATACAATTATGAGCGAAGATGAGGCAATTGAATTTGCTAAAAAGCTTGTGATTCGTGGTATAGCAGAAAAGGCTGATGTGCTGTATAATCATTACATTAGCAGTGGATCTATTTTCAGAGATGCTACTCACAGAAACTGGATTTTTATCAGCTTTACAGATGAAGAAGCCGCTGCTGATTTCAGCTTTGACAAATATCCGGAGATACAGGAAACTCTCAGATATACAGAGTATGACTTCAGTACAGGGAATTCAAATGCTATGACTGTATACGGTCTGGTTGATACTTCCTTATACTGTACAGAAAACCTCGCTTCAATAGAGCTTTATAATGATGTAAAAGCTTTGAATGATATTCTGACTGAAAAATATGATGAGATTGAAGGAGTAGATATATCATTTATGTATCAGACTTCAGCTGAAGAATCAAGCGCTGTTTACCCCATTGAACCAACATGGGGCGACGCAACAAATGATGATGTGATAAACCTCTACGACGCAATTGAGATTTCAAAGTACATCATGAACATTTCCGACATGGACGAGGACACAGTTTTACTTGCTGACATTAACCGTGACGGTAAAACTGATATTTACGATGCTATCAGAGTGGCTGAGCGTGTTCTGGAAAAATAATAGGGAGGTTTGATTTATGAAAAAATTCACAAAATGTCTTGCGGTGCTTACATCTGCGATCATGGCACTGTCAGCAGGTATCATGCAGGTTTCTGCCGGATTTGAAAGCAAAACCTATGACATAACAGTTACTAACTCAAATGGTACTGTATCAGTAAAAAGAGTTCTGGAAAGTGTTGTTTATTCCGGAATAGTAGTTACAATGCCGGACGGTGCAGAGCCGACAGCAGAAGAAATAGGAGTTGACTGTCCGATTCGGAAATATGAGGCGACAAACTACGGCATGATATCTGATTTTGCCGGAGAAAACGACGGCTGGGTATATGAGGAAACTATTGAACCGGAAGAAAATCAGTATAAGCTCTATGTGGATACTATTATGAGCGAAGATGAGGCAATTGAATTTGCCAAAAAGCTTGTGATTCGTGGTATAGCAGAAAAGGCTGATGTACTGTATAACCATTATATTAGCAGTGGATATATTTCAAGAGATGCTATTCACAGAAACTGGATTTTCATCAGCTTTACAGATGAAGAAGCCGCTGCTGATTTCAGCTTTGAAAAATATCCGGAGATACAGGAAACTCTCAGATATACAGAGTATGACTTCAGTGCAGGAAATTCAAATGTTATGACTGTATACGGTCTGGTTGATACTTCCTTATACTGTACAGAAAACCTCGCTTCAATAGAGCTTTATAATGATGTAAAAGCTTTGAATGATATTCTGACTGAAAAATATGATGAGATTGAAGGAGTAGATATATCATTTATGTATCCGGCTTCAGCTGAAGAATCAAGCGCTGTTTACTCTGTTGAACCAAAGTGGGGCGACGCAACAAATGACGATGTGATAAATCTCTACGATGCAATCGAAATTTCAAAATACATCATGAACATTTCCGACATGGATGAGGACACAGTTCTCCTTGCAGACATAAACCGTGACGGTAAAACTGATATTTACGATGCTGTCAGAGTGGCTGAGCGTGTTCTGGAAAAATAATCGCTATCTCCTTTTTCACTATTTATATAAATCAGCCGGTGTTTTGAAATGCCGGCTGAATTTTTTTTAATTATCGCAAAAAAATACTTGACAAATTTGTTCAGATGTAGTATAATAAAGTACTCTCAGAAAAGGAGGTAATATTCATGGGAACTGAAAACTTTAAAACAATAACTGAAAACCGAAAAGCAAGACATGAGTATTTCGTTCTTGAGAGCATGGAAACCGGCATTGAACTTGTGGGTACTGAGGTCAAATCCCTCAGGCAGGGACAGGTCAATCTGAAAGACAGCTGGTGTTCCATTGACAACGGTGAACTTTTTATCAAGGGTATGCACATTTCTCCATACGAAAAAGGAAATATCTTTAACCGTGACCCTATGAGAGTAAGAAAACTGCTTATGCACAAAAATGAAATAAACCGCCTTTTCGGTAAGGTCAAACAGGACGGTCTGACGCTGATTCCTCTGTCACTTTACTTTAAAGGCTCAAGGGTTAAGGTACAGCTGGGACTGTGCAAGGGTAAAAAGCTTTACGACAAGCGTGAGGACGCTGCTAAAAAAGATGCAAAGCGCCAGATTGAACGCGCGGTCAAAAACCACTGATATGGGGGCGTAAAGGTTTCGACGGGGACTTTGAACCACAATAAGCGAGTAGAGCCGGTGTATACTCTTTAAACTGCGCCACGTTTAAATATAAACGCTAGAAAAAACATTACTGTAAGCACAAGAAACTTACAGGTAGCAGCCTAAGTCTGCTACTGTCCTCCTTTTGAGTACCACGGCAAAAGCTTGGGCATCGACTTAGTGGTGAACGTTCTTCCGGTTCGCTCCAACCGGCTGAATGTACCCGGAGCTACTGACACTGTCAGCCTGTTTGTCGGCGGTCAGCAGAGGGAATGCTAAACGATAAACTACACTCGTAGAAAGTTGTGCGGATTGGCTCTCGGACACGGGTTCGACTCCCGTCGCCTCCACCATATTAGCACTCTAATTTTGATACAAAATTAGGGTGCATTTATTTTTGCCCAAACAACGCTGTTACGGTATTTCCTCTCAATTCAGAAACGATAGGTCGGATATGTGCAGTAATTCTGAAACGATAGGGGGTGCAAAATTCAATTCCGAAACGATAACCCCTACCAATCGTTTTTTTATTGAATTTCCGTGAAAAAAAGGGTGCATTTGCAAAAATGGCATAAAAACACCCCACCAGGCAAGCAGACCATAATCCAGTCTGCCAGCCCAGTGGGGTGTCGTCATATCTATTTCACTGTTACTTCAATTCCGTTGCGGAACTTAAACAGCATTTCGCCGTCCAGCCCTGCAGTCACATTTTCCACCATAATCCGCCACAGCTTTTCATCAAACTGCGGTAATG
>CAMCMW010000023.1 GCA_945876155.1 uncultured Ruminococcus sp.
GGACTACCCTTACGATGACTACTTTACATACAAGGGCGGTCTGGGCGGCAATACAGAGGGCGAACCGTTCTGCTATATGCGTGAAATCCGTGCCCACGGACAGGACGTAAACCTGACCCTTACAATCGACCCTCATGTAAGCGACGAGCACCTTATTAAAATTGCAGAGGATTTAAAGCCTTTCGGAAGAATGTTTTTAAGAATCAACCACGAGGCAACAGGAAACTGGTTCTCATTCAACAAGAGATGTACTTACCAGGAAGTTGCGGACTTTTTTGTAAGGTTCTGCAAAATTCTGAGTGAACACGCTCCTAACGTTTCAAAGGTAGTATGTATCGGCGGTATTGAGGACCTTTCAAAGACAGAAATGGAAAAGGAAGCAGAGTTTGCACAGACTATTCCGGCAGCAGACGTTTGGTCTGTTGACAAGTACATGGCGCTCCACTGGGGCTGGCCTTATGACGTTGCTGAAAGAGGCGGAAATTCCCACAGCAGAGGAACAGTTAAGGACACCTTTGAAAAGACAAAGGCAAGCTTTGAGCGTTTCAGGTACTTAAACGGCGGTGAAGCAAAGCCTATGACCATGGCTGAATTCAATGCTGACGGTGATGTTACCGGTGCTTATGAACAGGCTGAAATGGTTAAGGAATTCTGCGATATGGTGAAGTCTGAAAAGGCTGAATGGTTCACTGGCTTTACATTCTATCAGTTCCGTGACAGAGGAAGACTTGGTCTTGAAATCGAAGACCCGAACAATTCAGACTGCGGAATCGAGCAGCCGCTTATGCAGACCTACAAGGAAATCATTCACGACGAATGGTTCATGCCAGAAATGACAACGCAGGAGGAAGTACAGTTCCCTGTAAAGCTGCGCTGGGGCGGCGCAGAGGACGCAGAGGGTATTGCAGTACCGATACACTTTGAAAAGAACCCGACATTCTGTGAAGTAACCTTTGATGATGACAGCAACATTATGATGGAGATAAACGGCAAGTGGTTCTACAAGTCACCAAAGGCTAAGACTATCGACCTTATGTCCGCATTCTTTGAAAAGCCGCTGGAGAATGAATGCGACCTGACACTGAAACTTTTCGCACCTCCGGCAAGCGGTGAAAACGACCTTTCAATCGAGGACGGTCTTTACAACACTTACGCAACTATCAACAAACTGCCTGATATAAGAGTAAGATTTGAACCGGTTGAGCTTTAATATAGCAAAACTGCCTTTTGACATATTTCAGTCAAAAGGCAGTTTTCTGCTATTTACTTAAATCAATGTTTCTTACGGTATCTCTTAATTTAAGTACATACGACGGGTAAACTGACAGTTCGTCAATTCCCATTTTAAGGAATGTTTCTGTAAGTGTTGTATCAGCAGCCAGTTCTCCGCAAATGCCAATCCATGCACCGTTTTTATGGGCGTTTTCAGCGGACATCTCAATAAGCCGCAGAATTGCCTCGTGGTGAGTATCGCAGAAGTCCTCCAGCTTTGGATTCTGTCTATCACAGGCAAGGGTATACTGGGTAAGGTCGTTTGTACCAACACTAAAGAAATCCACCATCGGTGCAAGCTTATCACTGATAATTGCCGCCGCAGGGGTTTCAATCATAATACCGATTTCAGTTTTTTCACTGTACTCAATATTGTTTTCCTTCAATTCCGCTTTTACTTCATCGCATACCGCAAGAATCTTTTCAAGCTCCGATACGCTTGTAATCATCGGGAACATGATACCCAGATTGCCGAATGCCGACGCACGGAAAAGCGCTCTCAGCTGAGTCTTGAAAATGTCCGGACGGGTAAGGCATATCCTTATCGCTCTGAATCCTAAAGCCGGATTTTCCTCCTTGTCAAGGTTGAAGTAATCCACCTGCTTGTCCGCACCGATATCAAGGGTACGGATAATGACTTTTTTGCCAGCCATGCTTTCAAGGACTTTTTTGTAAGCCTGGAATTGCTGTTCCTCTGTGGGGTAGTCACTGTTTTCAAGGTAGAGAAATTCACTTCTGAACAAACCTATACCGCCTGCGTCATTTACAAGTACTGCCCCGATATTTTCCACACTGCCAATGTTTGCGTAGATGTTCACTTTCGTTCCGTCAAGGGTGATATTCTCCTTGCCTTTGAGGGATTTGAGCAGTTCTTTCTTTTCAAGGTCGGACTTCTGTTTTGCGATGATTTCAGCAAGAGTTTTCTCGTCCGGGTCAATAAATATCTCTCCGGTGTAGCCGTCAACCGCAGCCATGTCGCCGTCCTTGATTTTTTCAAGCAGCTCGTCACCTGCTCCGATTATTGCCGGAATGTTCATGTTCCTTGCAAGAATTGCCGTGTGGGAATTGGAAGAACCGTGAGCCGTAACAAACGCAAGAACCTTTTCCTTGTCAAGTGAAACTGTTTCGCTGGGGGCAAGGTCATCCGCACAGATAATGACTTTATCGTCCGAACTGCTGTCAGTATCGCCATTTTCAGCCATACAGGCAATTATCCTGTTTGAGATGTCCTTTACGTCTGCCGCCCTTGCCTGCATATATGCGTCGTCCATTGAGGAAAACATCTCAGCGAAGTTGTCCGACGTCACAGCAACAGCGTATTCTGCGTTCACCGACTGGTTCTCAATAATGCTCTGAATGGACTCGTTGTAATCCTCGTCCTCAATCATCATCATGTGTATTTCAAAAATCTGTGCGTTGGTCTCCCCGACCTCTTTCAGCGCCTTTTCGTAAATTGCTGACAGCTGTTCAGACGCTTTCTTCTTTGCAGCGTCAACACGTTCAAGTTCAGCCGCCGTATCTTCAACATGAATGCGGCGAACCTGTGCCTCCTGTCTTTTGAAAACAGAAATCTTACCTATTGCGACTGCGCCGTACACACCTTTTCCGTTAAGCTTTAACATTTTCGCCGCCCCTTTCTTATCAGAGATTAGCTGTGAAAAAGTCTTCCATAGCCTTTGCTGCTGCGTCCTCGTCCTCACCGGTAACGGTTACAGTAACAGTTTCGCCGCACTTTACGCCCAGTCCCATAAGCATCATAAGCTTTGTTGCGTTGACTGACTTGCCGCTTTTCTCAATGAGAATTTCGCTCTTGAATTTCTTTGCCTCTTTTGCAAGCATTCCTGCCGGTCTTGCGTGGATTCCAACTTCGTCCTTGATTGTGTAATTAAACTGTTTCATAATATTTTCCTTTCTTTCACCCGGACTAAGCCGGATGACTTTTTATTTTATATTAATTATCTTTTCTCCGGCTGATATACTGCCTGATGCTGCAGCTGATACCTCAGAATAATCATCAGTGTTGCAGATAATCATTGGAGTTGTCGTCTTGTATCCGGCATTTCTGATTCCGTCAATGTCGAAGGTTATCAACAGGTCTCCCTTGTGAATTTCCTGACCATCGGAAACGTGCGCCTCGAAAAACTCACCATTCAGCTTTACTGTGTCGATTCCTATATGAAGAAGAATTTCACATCTCTCTGATGAAACAATGTTAATTGCGTGCTTTGTATCGAAAACCATGTCCACCTTGCCGTCGCACGGAGCGTAAAGTTTGCCCTCTGTTGGTTCTACGGCGATACCGTCACCCAGAACCTTTGAAGAAAACGCCTCGTCTTCAACGTCCTCAAGGTTTACGACATTTCCGTTAAGATGTGAATACAGTGTGATTGACTGGCTTTCCTTCTTCTCAGATTTTTCTTCTGAAACCGGTTCAGCTGAAACCGTTTCTCCCAGCAGCTGGTCAACATTGTCAGCGTCAGCAGTGTCAAGGAAGTCCTCAAGGTTTGATTTTACCACTGATACCTGCGGACCGTAAATAACCTGTACACCGTTGCCCTTATGAATTACACCAGACGCTCCGCTTTCTTTCAGCAGGCTGTCCTGAACCAGTTCAGGGTCAATTACAGTAATTCTCAGTCTTGTTGCACAGCAGTCAACGTCTGAAAGGTTGGATTTTCCGCCCAGACCCTTTAAAATCAGTGCGCTCACTCTGTCAAAGCCGTCGCTTACTGCATTTGCAGCAGCCTCTTTTCTTGCATTTACGTCCTTGCGGGTGTAAAGCTTTGTTTCCTCGTCATCAGCCTCTCTGCCCGGTGTTTTGAAATTGAATTTTGTAATCATAAAGTAGAATACAAAATAGTACACAACCGCATAGACCAGTCCTACAATAACTATCCATATCCAGTTTGTTTTCTCGTTGCCCTGTAAGATACCGAACAATGTCAGGTCAATTGCACCACCTGAGAATGTCATTCCCACGCCTACGTTGAAAATGTGCATGAGCATATATGAAAGTCCGGCAAGAACGCAGTGTACTGCATACATAACAGGTGCTACGAACAGGAATGTAAATTCGAGGGGCTCTGTAATACCTGTGAGCATTGAAGTCAGCGCTGCGGAGAGAAGAAGTCCTCCAACGATTTTTTTCTTTTCCGGACGTGCAGCTTTGTACATTGCAAATGCAGCTGCCGGCAGACCGAAAATCATGAACGGGAATTTACCGGACATAAATCTTGTTGCTGATACTGAGAAATGCTCAGTTGATTTTGATGCAAGCTCTGCGAAGAAGATGTTCTGTGCGCCCTGAACGGTAACGCCGTCGATAATCATTGAACCGCCAAGCTCTGTCTGCCAGAAAGGCATATAGAAAACGTGGTGCAGACCAAACGGGATAAGCGCTCTTTCGATTATACCGTAAATCCATGTTCCGGCATAACCTGATTTAAGAACAAGCTGTCCTAACTGAGCAATTCCGCCCTGAACTACAGGCCAGATAAAGAACATTGCAATACCCACAATCAGATATACAAGGCTGCATATTATTGGTACAAATCGTGTACCGCCGAAGAATGACAGCACCTGCGGCAGCTGTATCTTATAAAACCTGTTATGGAGTGCAGCAACGCCCAGTCCGACGATAATACCGCCGAAAACACCCATTTGCAGTGTGGTAATACCGAGGGTTGTGGTGGTTGAGTTTGCAGCCATAGCCTCAACGCCGCCTTTTGCGGAAATAAGTGCGCTTATAGCTGTGTTCATGATAAGGTAGCTGATAGCACCTGAAAGTGCGGCAACTTCCTTTTCCTTTTTCGCCATACCTATTGCAACACCCATGGCAAACAGCAGTGCCAGGTTATCGAAAACCGCACTTCCTGTCTTGCTCATAATGTCAAGAATGGTGTAAAGCAGACCGCCTTCTTTGATTATGTTTGTTAAATGATATGTTTCAAGTGTCGTGGGGTTGGTGAAAGAACTGCCTATTCCGAGCAGAAGTCCTGCGACCGGAAGCAAAGCGATCGGCAGCATGAAAGAACGTCCGACTCTTTGCAGAACCCCGAAAATTTTGTCTTTCATAACTGATACCTCCTGTTATTTTTTTATTTTTGCATCATTATAAATGGTACCGGTTTTACAATGATACTTTTTTATAAAAATCAGATTGCACTGACTTTTTTCAGATGAATTGCAAGTGTTATAAGCTCGTCGTCACTGATGTTTTTCTGATAGGTTTTCATGATGTATTCCTGTATGCACAGGGCGCATTTGTAATGCTTGTTACAGGTTTTCTTAATCATTGCTGAAAAAACCTCGTCATTGCTCAGTACTTCCGGCAGAGGCTCGTCTTTGAAAAGTCTCTGCGCCAGAAATTTGAGATGTGTGATAAATCTTTCGTAGGAAACATTGTTCCTGTCAAACTTCTGTTTATAATAGTATTCTGATATTTCAACGCACCCGTTAATCATTTTTGTAATGTCATAAACATCACTTATTTTAGTATCTAACCTTGCGTTGATAATATGCATTGCAATAAATCCAGCCTCATCATTTGTCATGTCGATTCCAAGTCTTTCGTGCAGCTGACTGACGCAGTACTCACCAAGACTCAATTCCTGAGGATAGCATTCCCTGATTGAACCAATAAGCGGATTGGTAAATTCAATACCCTTTTTCTTCCGCTCGATTGCAAAAGCGATATGGTCGCTTAAAGTAACAAGCAGTGATTCATTCAGTCCTGTGGGATATACTCTTTTTATATGGTCAACCATATCATTTGCAAAGGACATATACTCTTCCGGAATTTCTCTGAGCATTGATATCATTTTCTTTTGAAGTTCAGAATCGGTGATAAGATATGTTTTCTGTATCTGTGACGGGTCTACTGTATCCCCGTACTTCTTCCCGAACCCGATTCCTTTTCCGGAAACTATCTGTTCTCTTCCGTCATCATCAAGTACACACAGATTATTGTTGTTGATGGCTTTAATGACCTTCATATGTTTTCTCCTCATTTGGGTATAAAAAAAGCCAACCTTTACACACAGTAATACTATAAGCTATAGAAAGCCCGTGTAAAAAGTTGGTTATGCCCTTTCGGTAACACTCCAATAAATGTTATCAATATTCTCTTTTCTTGTACACAGTATACCATGGTTTATGTGAATTGTCAATACAAATTATATAGTGTTATACTTTTTTCTGCATCCTGCACAACACAATGCGTCTTACTATATTAAAATTGCACAAAAAGTTTGAAATATACTGTAAAAAAAGCGAAAATTTACATAAATAAAGAAAAACCTCCTGTAAATTACCACAGGAGGTTTCAAGCCGTATATTAAATCTCAACAGTAACGATAAATCCGTCCACATTGTTTCCGGAGATAGTATAGTTTTTGTCTGACGGAACAGGGATATCTGTATTTGCTGACGGATCAGCCGGAACGTAGTACATCTCATACTTCTTTTCTGTACCTGAAACCTTAAGATGTTCGCCGTCGCTGGTATGATTTTTCAGCTCATTGATATATTCCTCAAGACAGAGGTCATTTTCCTTCATATAAAGCGCATGAGGAACGCCTACATATCTGAACTTGTATGTGCTTGAATCAATTCCGGTCTTATCCTCCTTGCCCTCAGGGTATCTGAGAATAAATCCGTAATTTGCACAGTTGTCATTTATCCATGAGTAATCGCCGTCCGGAGTGTAGTAATATGAATTTTCTCCCTCAGGGAATATGCCAAGGTCAAAATTCAGTCCGGTGTGATATTCAGAATATCCGCCCTTGATGTCGGTATCAGTCATTTCGTCCTGTTCTTCCTTTGTGCGGTATCCCGAAATTACCATTATATCAGTGTTTCCGGTTTTTGCATAATATGCGTCCATCATGGTATTCAATGCGGAAATAGTCTTTGACGCAAGGCTTATCTCATAATCCCTGAACTGGTAACTGTCAGACGCCATTTCGTAAATCGGAGTAATACCCGATTCCTCTTCGGACGCCGGGAAAGAATACTCATGCTCCTTGTTGACCAGTATCAGATCACCGGTATAAATCTCATTAGGCATTGCACTTACTGAAGTATATATGGTTTCAGTATCGTCAGGAACAGAATCATCAGTTTTTTCATCACTGCTGCTTTTGCTGTCTGACTTTTCATTATCCTTTTCTTCCTTTGAAGATGTAGGAATAACAGATGATTCATCTGTCTTTTTGTCATTTCCGCAGGACTTGCAGCATGAAACAAGCAGGATAATCAGTACTATAAATACTGCTGCCACTCCTACAATCCTGTCATATCTTACACGATAGCGTTTTCTTTTTGTATTGCTCATTAGAAGTTATCTTTCCTTTCTTTAAATCTTACTCTTATTATAATATCACATTTTATTCTGAATGTAAACAGAAATATGAAGAATAAAATGTTTTTTTGCATTATTTTAAATAAAATTGTATAAAATATGTACCGAAAGCAAGTCTGTATTGTGCATTGATAACAAATATTATTATAGCTATTGACAATTCTGAAAAAAAGGTGTATCATATAAACACAAATTAAATTTATTGAAACAATGGCGTTTCAACAGCAGGACAATAAAATTATCTGCTGTTGGAGCGCTTTTTATTTTAAAGGAGGATTTTTTATGTCAGAAGTTCAGACAGTGGCAGATTATTTTGGCTGTAATGTATTCAGCGATACGGTGATGAGAGCAAGGCTGCCGAAAAATATTTACAAGTCAGTAATCAAAACAAAGAAAATGGGAGTACCGCTTGATGACGATGTTGCCAACGTAGTTGCAAACGCAATGAAGGACTGGGCAATCGAAAAGGGTGCTACACATTATACACACTGGTTCCAGCCTATGACAGGTATCACAGCTGAAAAGCACGACGCTTTTATTACTCCTACTGAAGACGGCAATGTAATCCTTGAATTTTCAGGCAAGGAACTTGTAAAGGGTGAGCCTGACGCATCTTCATTCCCTTCCGGCGGACTGAGAGCAACATTCGAGGCAAGAGGCTATACAGCATGGGACCCGACATCCAACGCTTTCGTTAAGGACAATACATTATATATCCCTACAGCATTCTGCTCATATACAGGAGAAATTCTTGATAAAAAGACTCCTCTTCTCCGTTCAATGGAGGTTGTAAACGAACAGGCACTGAGAATTTTAAAGCTTTTCGGAAACACAACAGCTACAAGAGTTACAACAACAGTAGGTCCTGAGCAGGAATACTTCCTTGTTGACAAGAAGTACTACGACCAGAGAAAGGACCTTATCCTTACAGGCAGAACACTTTTCGGTGCAATGGCTCCAAAGGGACAGGAACTTGAAGACCACTACTTCGGAAACATCAAGCAGAGAGTATCCGACTTCATGAAGGATCTTGACTGCGAACTGTGGAAACTGGGCATCTACGCAAAGACAAAGCATAACGAGGTTGCTCCTGCACAGCACGAGCTTGCACCTGTATTTACTACATCAAACATTGCCGCTGACCACAATCAGCTGACAATGGAAATTATGAAGAAGACTGCATTAAAGCACGGTCTTGTTTGTCTGCTCCACGAAAAGCCATTTGCAGGCGTTAACGGTTCAGGTAAGCACAACAACTGGTCAATTTCTTCCAACGACGGTCAGAACCTTCTTGATCCGGGCGATACACCAATGGAGAATATGCAGTTCTTAACATTCCTCTGCGCTATCATCAAGGGCGTTGACGAATACGCTCCGCTGCTGAGAATTTCTGCTGCATCTGCCGGAAATGACCACAGACTGGGTGCAAACGAAGCTCCTCCGGCTATCATTTCAATGTTCCTCGGTGATGAACTTCAGAACGTTCTCGATGCAATCGAAAATGATACAGCTGTAACTGCAAATTCCGACAAGACTTTTGAAATCGGTGTTGACGCACTTCCTAACTTCCCGAAGGACGCAACAGACAGAAACAGAACTTCACCTTTCGCATTCACAGGCAACAAGTTCGAGTTCAGAATGCTGGGTTCTGCCGATTCAATCTCCTGTACAAACGTTATGATGAATACTATCGTTGCACAGGTACTCAGCGAATTTGCTGACGAGCTTGAAAAGGCTGACGACTTCAAGTCTGCTCTCAAGGCACTCCTAAAAAAGACAATCAAGGAACACAAGAGAGTTATCTTCAACGGCAACGGCTATTCAGATGAATGGATTGCTGAGGCTGAAAAGAGAGGTCTGCCGAACCTTGTTTCAACTGTTGACGCTCTTCCTCACTACGTTGACGAAAAGTACGTTGCAATGTTTGAAAAGTTCAAGGTTTACTCAAAGACTGAGATTACTTCAAGAATGGACATTCTCCTTGAAAACTACAGCAAGGTAATCAACATTGAGGCACTTACAATGCTTGACATGGCTAAGAAGTCCATTCTCCCTGCTGCTATCGAGTACACAAAGGAAGTATGCGACACAGTTGCATCTATGAAGGCTGCCGGTGTTGACGCTGCACTTGAAGTTTCAATCGCAAACAAGCTTTCAGGTCTTACAGTTTCACTCAGCAAGGCTATTGACAATCTTGATGCAAAGAGAATTGCCTCCAAGGACTACGAAGACGACGTTCTCAAGCTTGCAAGATACTACAGAGATGAAATCTTCGCTGATATGCAAAGTCTCCGTGCAGTTGCTGATGAGCTTGAAATGTGTATCCCTGAAAAGAACTGGCCATTCCCGACATATACTGACCTTCTCTTTATGGTTTGATTTATACCTCATATTTTATACCTCTTATATTTAAAGCTTCCCCGGATTTATCCGGGGAAGCTTATTTTGGGTATAAATCAGCAATTTCTTAAAATATCAATCACGTCAGAAAGACAGTCTGCTTTTGCGTAAAGCATGGACATGGTTTCTTCGTCCGGCTGTGACAGGTCAGGAACCATTATCGGTTTGCAGCCTGCACGGTACGCCGAAAGTATGCCGTTGGGAGAGTCCTCAAGAGCAGCACACTCCTCCGGCGGAAGTCCCAGTTCCTCAGCGGCTTTAAGGTAAATATCCGGCGCTGGCTTGCCGTTTTCAACCATTGGTCCGCAGATTATTTTGTCAAAATACTCAAATACTCCAACCTTTTTAAGATACATCTCAGTTCTCTCATAATCAGTTGCAGTGGCAACGGCAATGGAGAATTTTCCTTTAAGGTATTCAAGAAGTTCGTCAAGACCTTTTTTCTTTTCAATGCCGTTTTCTCTTATGTAATCATTCATAAGCTCAATTCGCCTTGAACGTATTGCCCTGTAGTCAAAATCCTCTCCGAAAATCCCCTGGAGCTTTGGTATTGCATATTTCGCCGCAAGACTGCGGATTCCCAGAACGTGTTCCGTTTTCATGTCAAAACCGTACTCCCCTGCTGCTTTTATCCAGAAACGTTTCAGCAGCTTTTCTGTGTCAAGCATAAGACCGTCCATATCAAAAATAACACCTTTTATATCCATACTGATTCTCCTCTCACTGTTTATTATACAATACTCCGGCTGCTTTTTCAACACCGTTTTGTGAGATTACCCCTCAGAAAAATTTTCACAGAAATTTTAAAAAAATCGCAAAAATTAAATTGTATTTTAAGAAATAATATGATATAATAAACTGTAAGAATATATTCTGGAGGAATAAAATATGGCAAAGAACAAAAGACTCGGCGTTTCCGTTTTCGTTGTTATCCTGACAATTATTATGGCTTTATCTGTTATTTTTACTTTCAGTATCAGCTATATGTTCAGCTCTGACGGCGTTTCAGGAAAGCTCTTCGGCAAGTATATATATATAATGGACACTGCCGATATGCAGCCTGAAATTGACAAGGGTTCAGCAGTAATTTCTGATGAGGACGGTATTGCTGTTCTTATCGAGGGCAACGTTATCCTTTTCAAAAACGGAAAACGTGAAAATGTTATGAGAATACGTGAGGTTGTACATAACACGGACAGTACAGTCTACAGCGTTTCTCCTGACTCAGCACCTGAAAAGACTATTGAAATCTCAAAGGACA
>CAMCMW010000024.1 GCA_945876155.1 uncultured Ruminococcus sp.
TAAGAACAAAGCTTAAACAGCAGGTTAAGGATATCCTTTTTAATAAGGGTGAAGAATGTGTATATGTCAAGATAGAATATACTAAGGGTATAAAAGGTACGTCAGTACTTGTCCTTAACCGTGAAGATATGCAGATGATAGTCAGCAAGCTCATGGGAATGCCTATGGAGCCTGATGAAAACTTTGAATTTGACGAAATGGGAATTTCAGCCGTAACCGAACTCATGAACCAGATGATGGGTGCGGCGGCTACTTCAATGTCCCAGTTCCTTAATACTCCGGTGGAGATTGCACCGCCTGAAACGGTGGTGTCCGCCGATACAAAGACACTTTATAAAATGCAGGGCGTGGCTGCGGCTGATACAGTCTGTGCAATTTCATTTGACTTTGCTGCGGACGACGCTTTTGAAAGCCGGTTCATCACAACTCTTTCTGTAAAGCTTGCAAATAAAATGGCGACTATGCTTATGGGCGGCGGTGAAGAAGATGAAGAGGAAGAAGAGGCAGTTGATGAGTTTGCCTCCGGTTCAGGAGCGTTTATAAGCGACCAGAAACGTGACGCTATCGGCGAGATACAGAACATTATGATGGGTTCTGCCGCAACGGCACTTTCCAACTTTATGAATGCGAAAGTGTGGATAACAACCCCTAAGGTAGAGATAAACAAGGCAGGACATTTTGATTTTGAAGAGCTTGACCCTTCAATCTGCGTCAAGATAAAGTACGTAAAGGGTATTCACGGTGCGTCAGTTCTTGTTCTCAAACAAAGCGACGTGCAGCTTATGGTCAATCAGCTTATGGGACTTCCTCCTGTGGTGACTGATGACTTTGAGTTCAACGAAATGAATATCTCCGCTGTATGCGAAATCATGAACCAGATGATGGGTGCTTCGGCAACAACGCTGTCTGAGATTATTTCCACCCCCACTGATATCTCAACTCCGGAAGCTATAGTTATTGATTCCGTTGATGATATTCTGAAAATAAACAATATTAACAGTGATGATGATGTCTGCGCAATATCCTTTGACCTGACCATTGATGAAATTATAAGCAGCCGTTTTGTAACGATGCTTTCAATTGATCTGGCAAATGAAATGGCGGACAAGATGCTTGCAAGCTATTCATCTGACCTTGATGACTATTCAGACGAGCCGGAAAGCACTCCCGAGCCTGAACCCAAGCCGGAGCCACCGAAACCGGAACCGCCGAAACCGAAAGCTGCTGCAAAGCCGAAACCGGCTAAAAGTCCGGCAAAGCCTGCTGCACAGCCGCAGTCACAGAGCAGAGTCATTAATAATAATTCCTCTGCCGGACAGGCTCTTAATGTTCAGAGTTTCGAGATGGATTCCCTTGAAGATGAGGTGGACGGACGCTCGTTCCTTACGGAAAAGCAGTATAACAATCTTCGTTCACTGCTTGATGTGCCTATGGAGGTCACAGTAAGAATAGGTTCAACCCAGAGGAGTATTGACGAGGTGGGCAACTTCACGAGAGGTACTGTCATAGAGCTTGATACCCTTGCAAATGAACCGGTTGACATTCTGGTAAACGGCAACCTTATTGCAAGAGGGGACGTTGTGGTTGTTGACGATAATTTTGCTGTCCGAATAACTGAAATTATAAAATAAATTTATATTTAAAGGAGAGAAAATACTATGAGTAAAATTTTAATTGCTGACGATGCTGCATTTATGAGAATGATGGTTAAGGACTCCCTTACCAAAAATGGTTACACCGATATCGTTGAGGCTGCTGACGGTGAAATTGCCTGCAATCTTTACAGCTCAGAAAAGCCTGACCTTGTTATCATGGATATCACTATGCCTAACAAGACCGGTATTGAAGCACTCAGAGATATAAAGGCTGCTGACCCTTCAGCAAAGATAATCATGTGTTCTGCTATGGGACAGGAGGCAATGGTAGTTGAGGCTATCAAGCTGGGAGCGCTGGACTTTATCGTAAAGCCGTTCAAGCCTGAAAGAATTATTCAGGCAGTAAGCAAGGTACTGGGGTAAGGTGAGCTATGGCATATAAAAATATTGACGAACTGAACCCTATGCACGTCGATGTTCTGACAGAGCTGGGTAATATCGGTACAGGAAATGCCGCAACCTCTCTTGCGTCCTTTATGGGCAGAGAGGTGGACATCAACGTGCCTAATGTCAGGATACTGGGTTTCAATGAGATAGCTGAATATGTGGGCGGTCCTGAGAATATCGTAATGGGTATGCTCATTAAAATCGACGGCGACATCAATGGAATGATACTTTACGTTTTTGACAATGACTTTATCGAAAATGTAATGAATGTATTTTTCGGCAAGAAATTTTCATCTTTTGAAGAACTTGATGAAATGGAAAAATCCGCATTCTGTGAAATCGGAAACATAATGGCAAGCTCCTATGTCAATGCACTTTCAAGCATGACAGGACTTTTTATCAATATTTCAATACCGTCCCTTTGCATTGATATGGCAGGAGCGATTCTGAGCGTGCCTTCGATTGAATTTGCAAGAGTCGGAAATAAGGTCTTGTTTATTGACGATTCTTTCGGTTTCGGCGGAAGCAGTGATAAAGTTAAAAGCAATATGATACTTGTTCCTGAAATGGATTCTTTAAATAAACTTTTTGAAAAGCTTGGGGTAATGTAAAATGCAGAGTGTCATAAACATTGGGATATCTGATCTTAATGTTGCAAGTCCGCCGGGTGTGCTGGCAACATATGCGTTAGGTTCCTGCGTCGGTATATGTCTTCACGACAGAACCCACAATATCGGGGGACTGGCACACATAATGCTGCCGGACAGCAGAGAGGCGTCAAACGCTTCGGAAAATCTCAGGAGATATGCTGATACCGGTCTGGCGGAGCTTATTGAAACAATGAAGGGAAAGGGTGCGTCACTATCATGTATGACGGCGAAAATAGCCGGCGGCGCACAGATGTTCCAGACACAGCTGAAAACCTTTAATATAGGTGAAAGAAATGTTGAGGCAGTAAAAAAACTGCTTTATAACTACAGAATAAGGCTTATTGCAGAGGACACCGGTTCAAATTACGGTCGGACTGTTTTCTTTGACGTTGCAACAGGTGTTATGCAGGTAAAATCTGTCACAAAAGGAATTGTGAATTTATAAAAATAAAGCTTCGGATTCCCGTAAACGGGGTTGTCCGAAGCTTTTTTGATATTATTTTTTGTTTCTTTTCTCATTTTCCTTGCGGAGAGTGCCTATTTTCTTGTCGCTTCTTGCATCTCTTCCATCGGGATTTCTGATTGTACCAGGAGGCAGACCTCTTGTTTTTTCAAAGGTACCAACTGTACAATCACTTCTTGTTTTTCTGACAGCCATAATTACCTCTTTAATATTGTTTTTTATTTTTCAAGCATTTCGTTGAGAATACCAGAGAAATCCTGAATGTTGGCAGTACATTCGTTAATGGTTTTTTCAGTTTCCTTAATCTGTGAGTCAATCTGCTTGGTGAAATTGCTGATTGATACCATTGCGTTTTCAATCTTGTCAGCTGATTCCTTACTGGTGTCTGCAAGATTTCTGATTTCCTGAGTGATAACGCCGAATCCCTTGCCGCTTTCCTTTGCGTGGGCAGCCTCTATGTATGCGTTAAAACCGAGTATTCTTGTGTTGGTTGCAATATCCTGGATAACCTTGACAGTTTCCATTGCAGACTTAACTTTTGCAACTGAATTTTGGGCAACTTCTTCCAGTGCGTTAAACTCTTTCTGAAGTTTTTCCATATTGTCCTGATTCTGTCTGATAAGTGATTCAGCATTATGGACTTTAGCCACCAGATTTGCGTTCTGGGTTGAAAGACCGGAACTGTTAAGTTTTTCAACATAATTGCTGTATGCGATTTTTGAAAGAACGTTTGCAATAGTACACAGGAAATCCGCAGCCATTTCTATCTGACGCTGAGGAACGACCTTTACCTTTCTGAGGGCTTTGATGTACTGCTCAGGGTCAACGCCTATTTCCTGGGCGTATTTTCTGAATTTGTTCTCATCAGCCGGTTCAGGGAGAACCTGTCCGCCTATAAAAGAACCGAGATATTTGCCGTTGAGCATAATAGGAGCTGCGAAATCAACAAGTCCTGCGTGACAGCGGTAAGTAGTCGCCCTGCCTGTCCTCAGTGTATTTTCACCGCCCTGCTTGTCGCACTTTTCGCATCTCTGGCAGCCTGTACGGGATTTTCTTGTAAGCTCCATGCAGAAGTCAGTAAAGTTACTGCCTCTTGTTACAGCCACACCGTTTTCGTCAGCGGTAAGGGCAGCCATTCCGGTTGCATTTGAAAATCCGTCCTGTATATCCTGTAAAGTTTTAACGTCAATAAGATCGGTAAGCTTTAAATCATCAAGTTCTATCATGATATGTCCCTCCGTTAAATAGTATATACTATTATTTTATGCTATTTGAGTTAATTTGTCAATAGATTTCATATAATTTCTTCATTTTTATGATGAAATTTTTGAGTTAAACTGGTTAATGTACTTGACAATTGCGAATATATTTTGTATAATATCAACAGATTCAAAAATTCAGACTGTTTCTTTGTCTCCTTTCCGGCGTGACAGTTAATTGGCGAAATTTCATATTATACAGACGATTTGAACAAAATTTTTTGATATTTTTGTGCGGCTGATGTCGGTTTTATTACAAAATAGTATTGTCAAACCGACGAAAATATGATATAATTAAATTTACAAAAAATGTTCTATTGCTTTTCGGGAGGAAAATAAATGAAAGAGTCATCGTCATCAGAAGAAAAACTTACTGCTGCCGGCAAAGCTGCGGCGTTTATTGTCGCACTGGGAGAGGATACGGCGGCAGAGGTATATAAGCATCTGAGTGATGAAGAAGTTGAAGAACTCTCGCTTGAAATCGCACATATTGATAATCTGAGCCAGGATCAGATCAAGGAAATCATGGACGAGTTTTATGAGCTTTTTATTTCTCAGAAACTTATTGCAGAGGGCGGTCAGGCATATTCTTACAATGTTCTTGTTAACGCATTCGGAAAAGAAAAAGCAAAAGCTATCATGGAGAGAATACATAATTCCAACCGTGCTTTTGAATTCCTTAAAAATGTGGACTATAAGAGTATTCTGACAATGCTCCAGAATGAACTTCCGCAGACTATAGCCTGTGTCCTTTCGCACATAAGCTCAAAAAAATCGGCTCAGATACTTGCGGAATTTCCTAATGACCTCCAGGTTGAAATATTCAGGCGAATCGCTGATCTGGAAAGTATTTCTCCGGAAGTCGTAAGAAGTGTTGAGGATATCATGGCTGAGAAATTAAGCTCAGTGGCGTCAGTCAACGTGGTGGATTTCGGCGGCGTCAACTATCTTGCTGATGTTATGAACAATCTTGATATGAGAACCGAAAAAACTATCATGGAAGAGCTTAATGAAACTGATCCTGAGCTTGTTGATGAAATTCAGAAGCTTATGTTCGTATTTGACGATATCGCCAATCTTGATAACCGTGAAATCCAGACATTCCTCAGAGAATGTGATACCAAGGATATTACAATTGCACTCAAGGCTGCAAGTCCTGATGTTGCAAAGGTTATTCTCAGCAATATGTCACAGCGTCAGCAGGAAACTATCAAAACAGATATGCAGTATCTCCACAATGTTCGTATGCGTGACGTTGAAGAGGCACAGAGAAAGATTATTGCTGTTATAAGAAAGCTTGAGGAAACAGGTGAAATCGTTATGTCCAAGGGCGGTCTTGATGAAATAATTCCGTAATAAATGATTTATTAAAATAAAAAATAACAGGCAGGTGTAAGATTATGAGCAGATTTGAATCGGGTATGGAAAGTATGGTGGATATGTTTATCTATGAGTCCACCTCATTGCTTGAACAGCTTGATCAGATTATGATGAAAACAGAAAGCAACAATAAATTTGATGAAGAAGACATTAACGAAATATTCCGTATAATGCACACCATAAAGGGAAGCTCGGCTATGATGGGACTGGAAAATATGTCCACTCTTGCTCACCGCATGGAGGATATGTTTTTCATAATCAGAGAGGAAAAGCCGGTTATCGAATCAATCGAAACCCTTTATGATATCGTGTTCTCATCATCAGACCTGCTTAAAGCAGAAATTGATCTGCTGCAGGACGATGATTCTGTCCCCACTGATTTCAGTGAGCAGATAAAGAAAATTGAAGACTTTGTTGTTTATCTGAAAACCGGAAAGATGCCCGGCGCTGAAGATGCCGGAAATGCCGAGGAACCGGAAGTTTCCGAAAAACCGGAAGAGAGTGAACAGCCCCAGAGTCAGGCAGAAAGTTCAGCACCGGCTGATATGGTGAAAATCCGTGTGTTCTTTGAGGACAACTGCGAAATGGAAAACCTCAGAGCGCTGCTGCTGGTGAATAAGATAACAGAGTATTGCCGTGAACTGAAATATGAACCGGCTGATATCGAAACTGATTCCTCAACTGCAAAGCAGATAACTGAAAACGGATTCCTCATCATGTTCAATGCTGCCGAGGAGGACTATCAGCATATTATCAGAGAAATCGAGGACGCTATAAACGTCAAGTCCTATGAGATTGTTGAGGAAGAGGAAGTGCCGGCAGCCCCGGAAGAAGTCAGCGCTCCTGCACCGGAAGAAAAGAAGGCAGAGCCTGTACCGGAACAGAAAAGCAGTGCGCCGGCAGCAGCAGTCAGCGAAAAGCCGGCTGAAAAACCAAAGCCTGAGCCGCCTACTCCTGCACAGACAGCAGAGCAGATAAACAATAAGCTGGCACAGAAAAACAATCATGCGTCAAAGGGCAAGCAGAGCCTTATAAGCGTTAACTTAAACAAGCTTGACCAGCTGCTGGATATGGTGGGAGAGATTGTTATAGCAGAGGCTATGGTCACTTCCAATCCTGACCTTAAAGGACTGAAACTGGACAACTTCCAGAAAGCCTCAAGACAGCTGCGCAAACTGACTGACGAACTTCAGGACATTGTAATGTCAATCCGAATGGTACCTCTTTCAGGTGTGTTCAATAAGATGACACGAATTGTCCGTGATATGAAGGTAAAGCTGGGCAAGGATGTTGACCTTGTATTTGAGGGCGAGGAAACTGAGGTTGATAAGAGCATTATTGATAATCTCAACGACCCTCTTATGCACATGGTAAGAAACTCCATGGACCACGGTATTGAGTCTTCACAGGAGGAGAGAATTGCCAACGGCAAGCCGGCAAAGGGTACGATAACACTTTCAGCGTACAATTCTTCGGGTGAAGTTATAATCGTTGTTTCGGACGACGGCGGCGGAATCGACTGTAAGCGTGTTATGGAAAAGGCTAAGGCAAACGGTCTGCTGACAAAGCCGGAGGAGGAGTATACCGACAAGGAAATCTTCAACATGGTAATGCTGCCGGGATTCTCAACCAATACAGAGGTTACTGAGTATTCCGGAAGAGGCGTCGGCATGGACGTTGTAAGAAAGAGTATCGAAAAAATCGGCGGTACTGTTTCTGTTGACAGCAAGCAGGGAGAGGGTACTAACTTCATCATCAAAATTCCGCTTTCACTGGCTATTGTTGACGGTATTGAAGTATCGGTAGGTTCTTCCATCTTTACAATTCCTATTAACTCTATCAAGGAATTTATAAAGCTTAAAGAAAATCAGCTGTTTTATGATACTTCCAAAAAGGAAATCGTTAAAATCAGAAACAAGTGCTATCCGCTTATCAGGCTGCACGAATTTTACGGTCTTGAACCTAAGTCCCATGATATTTACGAAGGGGTTGTGGTTCTGGTTGAATCAGAGGGCAAGAGTGCCTGTATTCTCGTTGACGAGCTTATCGGTGAGCAGCAGGTTGTTGTAAAGCCGTTCTCGCCGATGTTCAACCGCTATAATATCAAGCAGAAGGGTATGTCCGGCTGTACTATTCTCGGTGACGGCAGTATCACAATTATTCTTGATATCAGCAACATTATTCTTGACAACTGATGAAACGGAGTGAATAACTATGGCAAATGAAGTTTATGCACAATCGTCTAAAAACGATTTCAACACAAACGGCGGACAGATCCTCCTTTACTACATTGACGATATCCTTTACGGAATTGAAATACAGTATGTTACTGAAATAATCGGAATGCAGCCTATTACGGTTGTTCCGGGAGTACCGGAATTTATCAAGGGCGTAATTAACATCAGAGGCAAGGTAGTACCGGTAATCAGCATCAGGCACAAGATAAACCAGCCTGAGATTCCTTACGATGAAAAGACCTGTATTATCGTTGTGGAGCTGGACGAGCTGACTGTGGGACTTATCGTTGACCGTGTCCGTGAGATAACCACTGTTCTGCCTACTGATACCTGTTCTGCACCGGACTTCAAGAGTGTCAACCAGAATCAGTACATTCAGAGTATTATTGATTCCAACGGTGAGATCAAGCAGCTGCTGGATATTCATAAACTGATTATGGAGTAATCTGACATGGCACTGAAAATAACTGACGCTGAATTTATCAGGCTTATTAATTTTATGCATTCGACTTATGGCATTGATCTCAGCAAAAAGCGTATACTTATTGAAGGACGTCTTTCAAATATGCTGATAGAAAAAGGGTTTACTAACTATAACCAGTACCTCGACAGCGTATTTGCGGACAAATCAGGGCGTGAAACTGTTGAACTTGTAAACAAGCTTACAACAAATCATACTTATTTTATGCGTGAACCTCAGCATTTTGATTTTATGAGGACAGTATTTCTTCCGTATATTGAGGAAAATGTAAAGGACAGAGATGTAAGAATATGGTGTGCGGCATCATCTTCGGGAGAAGAACCGTACACGATAGCTATGACTATAGACGATTATTTCGGGTCGAGAAGAGTCGGCTGGGATCTGAGGATACTTGCTACTGATATTTCAACAAGGGTCTTGCAGAAGGCAAAAAATGCAGTTTATCCGGCTGAATCCCTTAACGCTCTCCCCGAAAAATGGAAAACAAAATATTTTACACGAAATAGTGATGGAACATATACAGTAATTGACAGAATAAGGAAAGAGGTCATATACAAGGAATTCAATCTTATGGATAAGATAGTGTACAAAAAGCCTTTTGACCTTATATTCTGCCGGAATGTTATGATTTATTTTGATGCTCAGACAAAGGACGCTCTGGTAGAAAGATTTTATGACGCCTCCAAAAACGGCGCATATCTCTTTATCGGACACGCCGAAACTGTTTCAAAGAAATCAAGATACAGGTTTATTCAGCCTGCCATTTACCAGAAAAAGTAGAGAAAGGGGATTTGCGATATGCTTGAAAAGAAAATAAGACTGCTTATTGTAGATGACTCTGTCTTTTTCCGAGAAATGCTTTCAAAATTTTTTGCTGATGATAAAATTATAGAGGTTGTCGGAAAAGCCGGTGACCCTTATGAGGCAAGAGATAAAATAATTGAACTTCGTCCGGACGTTCTGACGCTGGACGTGGAAATGCCAAAAATGAGCGGCATACAGTTCGTGAGAAAGCTTATGCCCCAGTATCCTGTACCGACAGTTATCGTTTCATCTGCACCAATCAAGGCGTTTGAGGCGCTTGATGCAGGAGCAGTTGACTACATAAAAAAGGCGCTTATACAGTCGCCGCAGGATATGCAGGACTTTGCAAGAGAACTGCGAAACAAGGTAATAACAGCGTCCCAGGCAAAGGTTATCCAGAAGAAACCGGCGTCCGCTGCCAGACCGAAGAATGTTTCGCCGGTTATCAGTCCGGCTGCAGCGGCGAGAAATGCGGACACTGTAATTGCAATGGGGGCGTCAACAGGCGGTACTGACGCATTGCAGGTGGTTCTGACGTCACTGCCGGCAAACTGTCCGCCTATAGTAATAGTCCAGCATATGCCGCCGGTGTTCACCAAAATGTTTGCTGACAGACTTAACAAGCTGTGTGCAATCGAGATAAAAGAGGCTGAAAACGGTGACAGGCTCAAAACAGGCAGAGCGCTTTTAGCACCGGGTGATTTCCAGATGAGCCTTAACAAGGACGCACGGGGCTATTATGTTAAAGTTGAGCAGGGCGAAAGGGTTTCTGGTCATAAGCCCTCGGTGGACTATCTTTTCCACAGCGTTGCAAAGTGTGCCGGAAAGAATGCAATAGGTGTTATCATGACCGGAATGGGCTGTGACGGCGCTGACGGCATGGTGGCAATGCACGACAAGGGAGCGTACACCATAGGTCAGGACAAGGAAACCTGTGTTGTATACGGTATGCCGATGTGCGCATACAAAAAGGGAGGCTGTTCCGTTCAGGCACCTCTTGACCAGATAAGCACTATTATATGTAATCAATTGTAGATCCGGAGGTTTTAACAATGAGCAATATCCTAAACAGATTTTATGACGAAGATGAATCGGAGCATAATGAGGCGGCGGAAACAAGTGAGAAGTATCTTTCGTTTCTGATTGACAAGCAGTACTATGCCTTTCATATCAATGATGTCCGTGAAATAATTGAAATGCAGGATATTACTCCTGTACCGGAATTTCCGGATTATGCCAAGGGTATCATCAATCTCAGAGGAATTCTTATTCCGATTATTGATGTAAGACTGCGTTTCTGCAAGAATGAGATGGACTATAATGAGAGAACCTGTATAATCATACTTAATCTCAAGGAGATTGAAGTAGGGTTTATTGTTGACACGGTTGACGAGGTTCTTGACATTGAAAAGGAGAGCATTGCGCCTGTGCCAAAGCTTTCAGACTCCAAGACGAGGAAGTTTATCAAGGGCGTCGGCAAGACTCCTAAGAAGATAGTCATGCTGCTTGATGCGCAGAAGATGCTTAACGATGAAGAGATTAAAAGTCTGGACTTTGACGGTGAAGATCCGGATTTGTTAGCGGCAGAAGCGGAGTAAAGCTGCACCAACCTGCCGAAACAGTCAACTAACCCCGCCGAACGGCGCATAAAAGTTTCGCCAGCCTTTTCAAAGGCTGTGGGTTTCCAAAGGGCAAAGCCCTTGGTCGCTCACCGCAGTGAGCGAAACTCCTTAAAAAGCCGCCGTTCTTTTCGCAAAAAGATACAAACTATAAGTCTGTATCAAACTAAAAAAAATCGTGATTTTTCACGGCGGCTTTATTTATTTAAGAGCGCAGCGATTTAAATGAACCGCCGTCAGGCGGCGAAAAACTAAAGG
>CAMCMW010000025.1 GCA_945876155.1 uncultured Ruminococcus sp.
CATCTCTGGCATATCAGGGTGAAGCAATGGTTCACAGACACAATATGGGAAAACGGCAGCATGAGGACTTCTTTTCGCAATTTCATCTATTATTTTCTTAAACAGCTCCAAATCCATTATCCCTTTTTCTCTTGTAAAAAGTTCTCTGCTACCAAAGCCACACAGAACACACTTTAAATTACATTCTGAAGATGTTTCAATACAATAAGTCTGAGCTTCTTCGCCTTCAATTCGTTCCGGACGCTGAGAAGACATCTGTTTTTCAATTTCATAAATAGTCATTTAATAATTGCTCCTTATAAATCATTTTAAGCCTGATATCATTTGATTGAGATCAAACATTTCATTTTCACTGAATTCCGGAACACCATACAAATCAATTTTTATTTTTCTGTCAATTTCCTGCTTATCAAATAAAATTTTCTGTGTTCTGAGAATACCGCATTCTGCATTATAAACACACTCTTCATTGGTTACAGCATTATACATATACAACTTGTTATCTATAACTGTGCCACCTTCAAAGTAACTAAAATAATTGGCATATTTTTCGTCATTATATTTAAATGAAGAAAAAGCAGACAACTCAGTTTTTTCAATACCATTTGCTGTAATTTTAAAAACGAGAAATTCCTTATACTGCATAGGAACAATATAAATAAAACCGTCAATAATATGTATTGAATAAAGCTGAAAATGTCCCGAAAACTTTTGATCAATACTATATAACTCCTGTTCATTTTTTAACGTATTGAATGTCGCTATTTTATCTCCTAATAAAGGAATCATGTACAGCTTATTGTCATGAAAAGCCACATCAAAATAAGTATTGTTTTCAGCGCCTATCTCAAGTATATCTATCTTTTCTGTTTGAATATCAATTATTTCCAGCAAATTAGCACCGGAAACAGGTGCATAGATTTTCCCGTCTTTAACGCATACATTATAATATAGTAATGGTATCTGAAACGGTTTGTATTTTAATACACATTCCGACCAATGCGGCAATGCTTCAACTATATCAGTTTCAGGATCATATCGTATAATATTTTTTCTCTTATGCGGAAAATAATAAATAGATCCATTAACTAAAATTCCGCTCGCATAGTTCCATTCGCCATCTGAATTGTCTATAAATTCACCTGCATACGCTTCTATATCAATTTGCTTAAGCATTCCGTTTGTTTTGTCGTAAACGGCTATTTTCTTCGCACCAAATGGAGTAAAAATCAACTTATCATTATATCCAATAATATTTCTGAATAAACGAACTCCATTAGCTTTTTCACCCGGAAAAGATAGGACAAATTCAGGAGTCCATGTTTTCTTATCCATTTTAAATAACGCATTCATTCTGAATTCTGTAAACCACAAAAAATCACCGTCATCATATAAATTTTCAAATTTCAAAGCAATCTTTTCAGGATAATCACAGAATACTGACTGATACATAACAGGTTTGTTCACTTTTTTAAGCAAATGCGCAACAGAACTTGAATCCCCATAATAAGCATCACTCAAAGCAATAGCCCTGTCTAAATCGGAAGTATCATCATAAATACCCCAACCCTCTGCGATATACCAGTCAACAATCTCTTTATATGCATTCCATAACTCAGGACGCATTGACTTAAGAGTTGCTTCCAGCAGGGGATGCGGACGCCACAACAGGGTAACACTTTCCCTATTGCTATAAAATACTTCGAGAACATTTTTGAGTTTTGATATATACTTTTCATTGTTTTCGAGTAATGCGGCAATACTTGTATTATAAAAAATTATCTTTTTCCACGATCCATCAGGCTTTTTTATAATTTTCAGCCATTCATCAGGAATATCAAGATTCTCTTTATCCGTTGAAACAACTTTGTCAAACTTAGGTGAACCGTCTCCCGATATTTTATTTTCAATAATTTCACGATTTTCAGGAGTATCCCCGTAGCAATTCAGCAAAACTTTAATATAAACCTGGCGCATAGCCTCAGACTGCACAATTACTTTATCCGAATTAATAACACCCGGTGTTGTTACAAAATGAGAAACACTCTCAACATCTGCCGGATTATCAGGATTAGGTTCTGACAAAACAAAATAAGGAATATAGACCAGTTTATCCGTATACTTCTTCAATTCCCTGGAATAATACCTCGGATCAACACTTGTAACATAATTGCAATCATCATAAGGATTATGAATGTAAATCACATCCGGGCACCTTTGTCTGAGATTATATTTGTTATAGTGTACAATCGGGACATAATCAGGGAAATCCAGACCCTCATAATGGAATTTACCAAATGAATGGTCAGGATTGCGGTCGTAGTAAGGAATTGGTACAACGTAGGCATCGCAGTCAGGATCTTCATCGGCAGCTTTCCATACACTTTCCAATGAATCCCACATAGAAGCCTTATAAGGCATAAAAACGATCTCAAGTTTAACTTTAATATCATTTTTTGCGCTGTTTTCAGCAGCAAGTAAACTTTTATCTATATGTATCCTGGCATCATCACTTTTATATTCTGAAATGTCAGATGCCACTTCATAAAGTGATTTGCAATAATCTGCAATCAAAGAAATCGTTACAAAGTCTTCTCCTTCAGAACTCTCTATTACACTACCAAGCTGTAAAGCAGTGTCCTGGCATTCTCCCAACAGTGAAATAGCATTATCGTATTTTTCGTCGTCTATAAAGTTCTTTATTACACTATGAGCTTCAAAAAGGCTTTTAAATATTTCAAGCAAATTTTCCTTTATTTTTTTCCTCATTTTTCAAGCTCCTAAACCGATATATCCAATTTATCAATACAGTATACTATATTAATCGGCATAAATCAAGATTTTTAAAGTCCCCAAAACGCTTTTTTTATAATTTTTTATAATATAATGAAATAAATTGATTTCAGCAGCAATAAATTTCCTTGACCTTTTCATCTGAAATCACTATAATAAGTATAGCGGTAACAAAAATGCCTAAAAAGAATAAATCAAGTCAAATGCCAACTGAAAATGCCAACTCAGTTTAATAAACGCCTGTATATCGGGAATTTGAGGTAAAATCACACAGGTTCAAGTCCTGTCACCCGTACCCAAACCGGCAAGGGCATTGCATTTTTTATTTGTGGAAAGTTTCTTGATGTTGATAACGCCGGGACATAATCCGGAAATCAAATGTAATCTAAGTAATATATGGTGTTCAGGTTGTTTACAAAAATTCAGCATAACAAGATATTAAAGGAGAAATTATTATGAAAAAATCAATAATTGTTTGCATATGTATTCTAAGCTGTATGCTTATATCAGGCTGTGGTAATGATGCTGAAAATTCATCAGATAATGAGAATACATCGTCATTTGCTAATGGAAGTGCTGAAGAGTCAATCTGCACAGAAACAACATTTGACAGTCTTGATAAACTGGCTGACTACATTATTGAGAACAAGGACCATCAATTCAAAAGTATTTTTGAAAATTCAGCCAGGGCTGGCAATTCCGAAAGTTTTTCAATATATACATTGTCAGATATACCCGAAAGTTATTCGCTGAATAAAATCAGAACATCCGATTACAGCAATTTTATTTCCATGGATTACATCTGCGGAAATAATTCAGACCGGAAGAAAATAACCTTTGTGTGGGGTTCAACTGCAATGATGACGGAAGCGAATGCCTGAATACCGCTATCAGCTCTATAGGTCTTTCGACGATGCCCGGATATCCCGGATTCTATTACATACAAACTGTTGATGATCTGGGTGTCAGTATATATCAGATTTATTGGATTGAGGATAATTATTATTTTCAGGCAAATATTCCAGCAGAACTGATTAGTCTTTCTGACAACAGTGTATCCGATTTGTCTGTTCAGAAAATGTCTGACATATCTGTCCAAAAGAATGAGTACAGCATATACTCTGAAAATTAATTTTATGGAAGTCAATTTTCATTAAAACTACCATATAATAAAAAACAACAACAATTCCAGAAAACATAAATGAGGAAAATATATTCAGATGATTCAATACAAGAATGTAACGATGATTTTTTCAAATTTGAAACTTGAATAAAAAATCGCACCTGTATTGAGGTGCAATTTTTCAATATCTCACCATATTCTACAATTTTATTATAAAAGTCACGCAATTATCGAGATATTTTGCATTTATAGTTCCTTTATGAATATTAATTATTTCATCTGCTATAGCGAGACCAAGTCCGAAACCCTCCCGCATTTCAGAATGAGCTTTGTCACCTCTGTAAAAGCGTTCAAACATATGAGGTATATTCTTCTCATCAAATCCCTGACACTTATTTTTACAGCATAGCGTAATTGATTCCCTTTCCGAATGAAGTTCCAGTTCTATTACTGAGCCGTCATCGGAATATTTTAACGCATTGTCAAGCAGTATTCCCAAAAGCTCGTCTATTTTATTTTCAATTCCGTTAAACATGACATTTTCCTGAATGTCAGTCTTAATTTTCTTGCCTTCCTCAAAGGCTCTTCCTTCAAAATATAGTGCATTTTTATTAACAGTTTTACTCAGGTCAAACTGTTTAAACTCGTTTAACTGTCTTCCGGAATTGGTAATTCTTGTAAGTGTCAGCATTTCATTGACAAGTCTTCCCATCTTTTCCGACTGTGCCTGTATGCAGCCCAGAAGGGTATCTGTACCCAGTTTCTTTTTCATCAGCTGGGTAGTAGCTGAAATAACAGTTATTGGCGTTTTAAGTTCATGGCTTGCATTTGAAATAAACTGGTTCTGTTTTTCATAACCCTCCTTTATAGGCTTTACTGCTCTGCCCGAAACAAAATAAATCAGAATAAAAACTGCCAGCAGAACAAAGCCACCTGACAATACAGAAATTATAGCCAGAATACCTCCGCTCTGATTTGCAAGTGTATTGTGTATAAATATGTGTATATTAAATTCATCTGTTTCAGCAGTAAAATATTCATATTTCAGATTGTCTATCTTTATATTATGATAAGATTTATCTTCTGCTATACCAGCTATATCATGTTCTGCATCACTGAATTCTGTATTACCGCTGTTTAATTCAACAATATTCCCCTGTTTGTCTTCTGTGATATAGAAGAATATAAAACTGTTAAGAGTATACGGAGTGCCTGACGGATAAATAGTCCCGATATCACTTATCTGCGGCTTGTAATTTTTATTCTGTACAGCAGAGGCATTTTCACGATACTGTATATCTATGCTGCTTATATCAAGAACAACATCATCATTGTGATTATCGTAGGAAGTACTTGCCATTGACCACCATACCGGTGAAATATAAAAGCGTTCCTCAGATACACTCATTATATCCGCACTGAATGGTTTTTCCTCATATATAAATGATGTATTGTCTGTGAAATCCACTTCAATCTTAGTATTGCCCTGATTGAATTTGTATTCTTTATGTATGAGTTTTATTTCTTCCTCTTGTTCAGGAGGATATAATACTTTCTTTAGCAGCAGCTGCTTTAAGCTCTGAAACTTCAGATTCTGATTTTCCGGCTGTAACCGATGAATCAGGTCGGTCACCCCAGTTCAGATTAAGAGACCACCAAAGCTGAATTTCTGCACTTGTACTTTCCTGACAGATTTTTGAAAGTTTTTCAAGCTCGGTATAATCAGTAACCTTTCTGTCCTCAGACCAGCATACAGCGTTCATTTCCGAAAGCGCAGGCACCCATTTCATTGACAAAACGGAAACTTTCAGTATCAGGTATCTTTTTGCCTGCGATATTCAGATCCGGCACGGAATATTCTTCCGACGCATAAACGGTCATTGCAGCATTGTTGCCGACATCTGCTGTAACAACCGGAACAGATGCAATAACAATAGCGGCTGCTGAAATAAAGCTTGTAATTTTTTTCTTTATCTTTGTCATAATACTTTGCTGTCCCTGTGCACTATTAATGTGCATTCCGGGAAAGCCTCCCCCTTTAATCAGTTTTTTACAGTTTCTTTTTATGTATGATTATAAAAGACTTTTCTCCTCCCCTCCGAAAAACAGACGCATTACAGTAAAAGCAGGTAAATCCTTAAAATATTTCAACAAATGTATTTTCAAGTAAAATAGTATAACCGTCCGTCTTTTCTTTTTATTAATTTAATTATATCACATTAACCTTAAAGGTTTCTGATTTTTGTCTATGTTTAACATATTTTTTTCTGAAAATAAATATATTGTGTGACAAATCGGATTTCAGTTCTCCACATATTTCACAATTATCCTCACATACTACTAAAAAACATTCTGAAACGGAGAAAGCTATGAAAAGAGATCAATGGTCATCAAATTTCGGATTTCTTATGGCGGCAGCTGGTTCGGCGGTCGGGCTGGGAAATCTTTGGAAGTTTCCGTATGTAGTCGGTATGAACGGCGGAGGAATCTTCCTTATTATATATATAGTACTGCTTATACTGCTTGGTGCGCCTATACTTATGGCAGAAATGTCCATAGGCAGACACACCCGTCTTAATGCAATCGGCGCTTGTCAGCAGCTGAATAAAAACTGGGGTTTTGTAGGATTTGCCGGAATTTTCGGTGCATTCATCATACTTTGCTATTACGGTGTTATCGGCGGCTGGGTAATGAAATATCTGTTCACGTATATATTCACATCTGGTATAAATGAGCCGGACAGGTATTTCCAGGACTTTTCATCGTCCACAGCAGAACCGATTCTATGGCAGCTGCTTTTCTGTGCTGTCAGCATTGTAATTGTAATACGTGGAATTTCAAACGGTATTGAAAAAATCAGCAAAATATTTCTCCCTCTCCTTGCAGCATTTATAATTATTATTGCCATAAACTCAGTTTCACTTCCCAATGCGTCTGAGGGAGTAAAATTTTTCCTGATTCCCGACACTTCCCACATAAACAGTTTCAAGGATATTTTCAGTATCATTCTGAATGCAATGGGACAGGTATTTTTCAGTTTAAGCCTTGGAATGGGTACCCTTATAACCTACGGCAGCTATTTAAGCCGTGATTCGTCAATACAGAAAAACGCCTTTTACATTCCTCTGTTCGACCTGATAATAGCAGTCCTCGCCTGCTTTGCGATTCTTCCGGCAGTTTTCGCATACGGACTTGAACCCTCCGGCGGTTCGGGACTTATTTTCAAAACCCTCCCCTACGTTTTCAGCAGTATGAAATTCGGAAGGATATGCGCAGTCATATTTTTT
The DNA here is from genome assembly GCA_945876155.1 of uncultured Ruminococcus sp. Taxonomy (GTDB): domain Bacteria; phylum Bacillota; class Clostridia; order Oscillospirales; family Ruminococcaceae; genus Porcipelethomonas. Next base: position 7,204 of record CAMCMW010000025.1, read on the forward strand.
GCACTTGTATTTTTCGCCGCAGTCACTTCCTCGATTTCCCTTGTAGAGGTCATAGCGTCATATTTTATCGACAGCCGCAAGTGGTCAAGACCAAAGGCGTGTATCATACCCGGAATTATTTTTGCCGGTGTGGGAATCACTGCCTCACTTTCCTTTGGTATACTCAGCAACGTAAAAATTATGGGAGAAAGCATATTCGATTTTCTGACTATTCTCTCCGACAAGATATTAATGCCTATAGGCGGTTTCTTTATGTGTATCCTCACAGGTTATATATGGGGTATGCCTGAAATGTTCAGAGAAATGTCCTCAGCGGGAAAATATAAGATATATTTCAGAAAAACTATCTCATTCCTTATTAAATTTTTAGCTCCTGCCATGATTCTCATTATTTTTATAACTTCTTTTATCTGAATTTTATATTATTTATTTTATTGCCTTGCACATCCGCTTACTTCGTAAGCTCCGTGCATATCGGCTAATAGTAAACTAAAAAAATATTTTTAGTTTACTATAAAAATCTATTCCATTTTTGCTGAAAATGATGTATAATAAAATTGTACTATACAAACTGAAGTAACTGGAGTTTTTAATGAAGATAAAATTTAATGTTAAAAGCAATACTATCGCTGTATACTGCATTATTGTCTTTTCAGTATGTCTGCTGCTTGTTGCGATGGTGTTCAAATACAATGTCTTTCTTTCGTATTTTCACAAGATACTGTCTGTCCTCGCACCTGTTACCTGGGGAATTGTCATAGCGTATCTTCTCAACCCGGTAATGAAGTTTGCTGAGCGAATGCTTGGCAAGTTTATTTTCAGAAAGAAAAAGCACCCCAAAGTTACAAGAGCCATAGGTATTACAGTATCACTCATAGTAATGCTGGGAATTGTAATTGCTATTGTGGGTTCTATTGTTCCTGAAATAATCGGAACACTAAAAAACATTTTTATGAATATAACCTCGTATCTGAACAATCTCCAGAACTTTCTGAACGAAAAGATAAGCGATACCCTTGAAAGCAATCCTAAAATAAAGGAATTTATAAACAGTGAGTTCAATAATATTCAGGATTTTGTTATTTCAGCAGTAAACCAGTTCCAGCCAAAGCTTGACAGTTTTCTGGCAAAGGACGGTATTCTTGCAAATCTTACCGACAGTGCATGGTCCCTTATCAGCGGTATTAAAAACTGCGTTCTCGGAATAGTCATTTCAATTTATCTTCTTTACAGCAAGGAAACTCTTATTGCACAGTGCAAAAAAATCGTCTACGCCCTGTTTTCAGAAAAAAAGCGTGTTCATATTCTGTCAGTGGCGTCCAGAGCCAATTCCACTTTCAGCAACTTCCTTTCCGGAAAGGCGCTGGATTCACTGATTATCGGCGTACTCTGCTTTATCGGTATGGTAATTCTCAACATGAAAACCTATGCCGTACTTATAGGCGTCATAGTCGGCGTAACAAACATGATTCCGTTTTTCGGTCCGTTTATCGGTGCTATCCCCAGCGGACTGCTCATTCTTCTCACCACTCCTGACAAAACACTGATTTTTGTCATATTTATTTTACTGCTCCAGCAGTTTGACGGCAATATTCTTGGTCCGAAAATTCTCGGCAATTCCCTTGGACTTTCCTCTTTCTGGATAATGTTTGCAATTTTTATAGGAGGCGGACTGTTCGGTTTTGCCGGAATGATTGCATTTGTACCGCTGTTTGCCGTACTCTACAGTATTCTCAGTGAGATAATTGCAGTCAAGCTTCACAGAAAAAAGCTTCCGGTTGAAACAGAGTACTACAAAACGGTAGGACAGCCGGAAACCGTTGCACTAAATATCAAAGAGGAAGTGCCGACTGAAAAAGCAGAGGAGCTGCCGGAAGAAAAAACAGAAGAAAAGGAAATGACCGGTGCTGAAAATTCAGAAAAACCGGATGAAAAATAGATTACTCAGGAGGAAATATGATAAAGGATATTCAGAGCGAAATTTTAAAGCTCAAAAAGGAAAAAAATGCAGTTATACTCGCCCATTCCTATCAGGCAAAGGAAATAGTTGAAATTGCCGATGAAACCGGTGATTCCTACGCTTTAAGCGTTGCTGCGGCAAAGCATGACTGCGACGCATTTATTATGTGCGGAGTACACTTCATGGCTGAAACTGTTAAAATGCTTTCGCCGGACAAACGTGTTTTTCTTGCAAATTCCGGTGCAGGCTGTCCTATGGCAGAACAGATGGACCCTGTTATGATAAGCCAGCTTAAAGAAAAAGAGCCTGACCGTGCGGTGGTGGCTTACATAAACACAACGGCGGCGCTGAAAACAGTCTGTGACGTGTGCGTTACTTCCGCAACAGCGGTAAAGATAGTGCAGAAAATGGAAAACAACAAGATTCTGTTTATTCCGGACTGCAACCTGGGCAGCTACGTTCAGAAACAGGTGCCGGACAAGGATATAAAGCTTTTACAGGGCGGCTGTCCGGTTCATGCCTCAGTAACTCTCACTGAGCTTAAAGCCGTTAAGGCGCAGCACCCCGACGCTCTTGTACTGGTTCACCCGGAATGCCGTCCGGAGGTGACAGCGGAGGCTGATTATGTGGGTTCGACTTCCGGAATTATGAAGTACGCAATGGAGTCGGACGCTAAGGAATTTATTATCGGAACTGAAATGAGCATTACTGAACATTTACAGTATGCCTGTCCGGAAAAGGAATTTTACTACCTCTCAAAGAAAATTCTCTGTCCTAACATGAAAATGACTACTTTAATGGACGTTTACAAAACTCTCCAGAATCTTGACAACGGAAAAGCTTTTGAAATTGTCATGGACGATGAAGAGATAAGAAAAGCAAGAGTGTGCATTGACGAAATGATACGCCTGGGAGAATAACGGAGGACAGCATGACAGGCGCAAATCTTAATAAAATAGTACAGCTGCGACTGGAGAAAACAGCAAAAGCCCTTGAAAGCAACAATATGACCGCATACATTGTTCAGACAAAGGCAGAGGCGGCTGAAAAGGTGAAATCACTTCTCAAAAAAGGTGACGTTATCGCAAGCGGCGGTTCGGTTACTCTCAACGAATGCGGCATAATCGACATGGTGAAATCACCCGATTACTGCTATCTCGACAGAAACTCAGTACCGCCGGAAGAAGTACCCGATATCTACAGAAAAGCCTTTACAGCTGATGTCTACCTTTCAAGCGCAAATGCCATTACTGAAAACGGTGAGCTTTACAATGTGGACGGAAACAGCAACAGGGTTGCGGCTATTGCATACGGTCCGGAGTCTGTTATAATCGTTGCCGGATACAATAAAATAGTCGGCAGTCTTGATGAGGCGGCAAACCGTGTTAAGAAAACTGCTGCTCCGGCAAACACTGTAAGGCTTAACTGCGATACATACTGCGCCAAAGCAGGTGAATGTGCCGCTTTTTCCGGAAAGTGTCCGGAAGAAATGACCTCTGGCTGCTCCTCAGACGCAAGAATCTGCTGCAACTACCTTATCTCTGCAAAGCAAAGACACAAGGGCAGAATAAAGGTTATTCTTGTGGCTGAAAATCTTGGTTTCTGATATGGAATACATTCCGGTTAAAACTATACTTTCAAAGTGCAAAAGCACCAGCTGGTTCGGTACGGACTACAACATGAATATTTATCGTGGGTGCTGTCATGGGTGCATATACTGTGACAGCCGCAGCGAATGTTACAGGATTGACAACTTTGAACAGGTCAGAGCGAAAAAGGATTCCCTGCTGATTCTAAGGGACGAACTTAAAAGAAAAGTGCGCTCGGGAGTTGTGGGGACTGGTTCTATGAGCGACCCTTACAACCCATTTGAAAAGGAACTCCTGCTTACAAGGCACTCCCTTGAACTGCTTGACGCTTACAATTTCGGAGTTTCAATCGTAACAAAAAGTGCGCTTATAACCCGTGACGCTGATATTCTGAAAAGTATTTCGGAACACTCCCCTGTTATCTGCAAGCTTACT
>CAMCMW010000026.1 GCA_945876155.1 uncultured Ruminococcus sp.
CGGCGGTTCATTTAAATCGCTGCGCTCTTAAATGAATAAAGCCGCCGTGAGTAATTTGGGTTTTGGTCAGTTGACTTGTATCGTTAGTATGAATGGTTTTTCATTCTTTGAGCGGCAGCTTTTTGGGGAGTTTCGCCCTCTGCGGAGGGCGACAAGGGGACCGCCGTCCCCTTTGAACCCCTGCAGCCTTTGAAAAGGCTGGCGAAACTTTTATATTAGTAACTGCTACTAAACGAGTTTTTGACAGTTGAGGGAATTTTACAGTAGTCTGCTTTTTTGTGTTGCTACCTCTTGAGAATCTTCCTTACAGTCGCCATAAGCTCGGGGAAGTTGGCGGCTGTTATAAACACGGTAATTCCAAGCTGAATCAGCACATAGTAAGGGGGCTGTTTAATGGCGAGGAGTGACATTCCCATGAGAATCGACAGGTTCATGACCGTTTTTGTGTGGTCAACCTTAAAGTAAATATACCTTCTCGCATCAAATACTCGTATCAGATAGCACGCAAGATAACTTATAAAGCTTGCCGCAACTGCACCGTGTACACCAAATTTCTTAATCAGTATAACGTTCAGCAAAATATTCAGCACCATTGAAACAAGGCTTGTCCAGAAGGAATTTTTGGTGTGCTTTGAAGCGGTGTAGATACTGCTGAAAAACAGGTTAAAGCACATCATCAGCACAGACAGTACCAGCACCGGCGTGTATACATAAGCCTGTGAATACTCCGGGTGGTTGTTGTAGTTCAGGAGTATTCTCGAAACCGGCTGTACAAGCAGTATCAGTCCCGCTGAGGCAATATACATTATTGACTGGTACGCCGAGTAAACCGTGGCATAAAATTTGCCCTCTCCCTCGTTGCCGTGTTCGGTTATTGCGGACATATTCCACGCCTGGAAGAAAATCGTCGAAACCATTGAAATAAGGTTGGGTATCTTTGAGGCGGCTGTGTAAAGTCCCACTGCCGTATCGCCCGTTTCTCCGGCTGGTCCGTTAACGTATTTGATGAGAATACGGTCGGAAAATCCGGTTATAGTCCACATTACAGCCGTCGGGATAAGAGGCAGTGAAAATCTCACCATGGAGTGAATCATGTCCTTATCCGCCCAAGCAAGACTGAAATATTTACCCAGTCCTGCCAGTTTCCAGAGGAATAGTCCGGAGCAGAAGTCGGACAGTATCATTGCTATCATAAAGCCTTTAATTCCCAGGTCAAGCTTTGATATGAAAATTATATTGAATATGAAAAGTGAAAGAGTCGCAAGCAAGCCGTCAAAGGCGAAAAGCTTTACATAGCCCTTTGCTCGTATGAAATTTGCACAGGTCAGGCGGAAAACTGATGTACACACGTAGAGCATGAGCCAGGGCGTATAGCCTTTGATGAACGGTATCAGAGAGAACAGCGGTGACAGCAGCAGCATCACTAACAACCCGAAAGCCTGTACCACAATTGAATTTGAAAACACCTGCCGCTTATCGTACTCCTTGTCAAGTCCGAACCTCAGGATTGCGTCCGACATGGAAAAGGAAAAAACCGGTATCATAAACGCTGCCGACGCCTCAATAAGTTCCTTACTGCCCAGGATATCCGCACCCATGTATGTGGTGTAAAGACGGGTGAGGAAAAGAGTCAGTATCTTCGAGCCGAAAGTCCCTATGGCAAATACTAATGTATTAAACACGAGATTTTTATATTTATTCATGTTTTAAGCTCCAATTTTAAGTTTTAAGCATATACTTTATATTATAACAGATTTCCGGCAAAATTCAAATAGATTTCTGACATTTTCTTTGCAAAATAAAAAAAGCCTCCCGAATGGAAGGCTTTATTCAGTCAGAATTATTTCTTTCTTGATCTCATTGCAACTGCTGCTGCGCCGATACCTGCTGTTATAACAAGTCCTGCAACTGCTGCTGCAACACCAGCGTCGCCAGTTGTTGCTGAGTTTGTCTGTGTTGAGTTGCCCAGTACTGCACCGCCGCTTGTTGAACCGCTTGTGTTGTTGTTAGCTGCCTGTGTTGGTGTCTGGTTGTTATTGGCATCAGTTGGTGCCTGTGTTGGTGTCTGGTTGTTATTGGCATCAGTTGGTGCCTGTGTTGGTGTCTCGCCGAGGTCATCAGTAACTACCGGCGCACCACCTGTTGTTACCTTGTCAACCTTGATTGTAATACCTGTGTTTGCAGGCTTACCGTCTGAAGCGTAGTTAAAAGCATTGATATTTGTTGTAAGAATCAGGCAGAGGATAGTATCAGCCGGCTTTGAAAGCTTGAATGATGCTGTATACTGACCGTTTCCTGTAATTGCAACCTGGTCGTTTGTTACACTATTCTTTGAAGGGTCAGATGTACCCCAGTAATTTTCTTCACCAATAGTACCTACCAGTTCTGCATAGTAAGGGTCGCCGTTGGAGCCGTCCTCTTTAACATTACAGCCGCCGTTCAGACCGGAAATTGTAAATGTTACATTAATTGATTCAGTAAATGAACCTGTTTTTGCAATGTCAGCTGTTTCCTGTCCCTTTGACCATTCGTTGAGAAGGTTCAGACGAAGTGTAGAACCGTCATCGTTAATTGCAAATGCCTTTTCGGAGGGACCTGTGTAAGTGAGTTCTGTTTCAGCCGCACTTACAGTCATTGCAACTGTTGAGAATGCTGCTACTGCGCAAGCTGCTGCAGCAGCGAAAAACTTCTTGAAATTCATATATAACACCTCTATAAATTATTTTTTCCTGAGCTGTGTGAGTACCCCGATTGCCGCTGTTACTGCAAGTCCGGCAAATGCAGCCGCTATACCTGCGTCCTTTGTTCCCGGAGCATTGGATGTACTGCCTGAAACCTGATTTCCGGAAGTATTGCCGCCGGAAGTGTTGTTTGCAGTAGTCTGTGCTGCTGTTGTCTGAACCGTTGTCGTTACAGTCTCTTCAGTTGTCGGAGCCTCTGTTGCCTCAGGTTCGTCAGTCGGAGTCGGCTCAACGCCGCCTGTTGCAGGTTCTGTAGTCTCTTCCTCATTTGTCGGGTCTGTTGTTTCCGACGTATCTGTTGTATCTTCTCCCACAGTACCGGTTGTTATTTTATTTATTTTAAATGTGATTCCGGTATCTGCCGGTTTGCCGCTTGAAGTGTACTGATATGCGTTGATATTAGTTGAAAGAATCAGGCAGAGGATTGTATCAGCCGGTGTACTGAGCATAAAATCAACCGTATAAGTACCGTCGCCCTCAATTGCTACTGCCTTGTTGTTTTCAGTCGGCTCCCAGGAGGAATCAACCCCTACAGAACCGGAAAGAAACGCCTGAAACGGAGTCTTTGTACCATCATCAGCCACATTGGCAGAATCAGTACCCAGACCGCTTACTGTGAAGTTTACAGAAATTTTTTCAGCAAACTCGCCTTTATCCACTATATCAGCAGTTTCCTGTCCCTTTGACCACTGGTTGTAAATATTCAGACGAAGTGAAACGCCGTCATTTTCCAGAGCGTAAGCATTGGCTGAAGGACCTATATAAGTCAGTTCTTTTTCAGCAGCGCTTACAGTGGACATCATCATACTCATTGCAACTGCGGCAGCTACAGCAAATGCAGCTGCTGCAGACAATATTTGTTTAAATTTCATTAGAGTTTACCTTAGCCCATAATGATGTTGCATACTGCAATTGCATCATAAAGGTTAACCTTGCCGTCGCCGTTCATATCGCCGAGGTCAAGCTGTTCTTCGTCAAGTTTAATCATATTCATCATGTATTTTGCAATCTCAATTGCGTCATAGAGGTTAACCTTGCCGTCTCTTGTGAGATCGCCTTTTTCATACTTGGAAACGTTTGATGTGCCTTCAATGCCTGTACCTGAAACTGTGAATACAACCTTGAGGCTGCTTGTGATTGCTGTATCAGCTGCGAGGTCAGCAATGCCTGTGCCGATCCATCTGTCGATAAGGTAAATTCTTGTACCTGCAGGACCGCCCTCTGTGTATGCGAGGTTGATTGCGTCTGCGCTTGTTGTATAACCAGCAACTTCCTTGCCGTCAACATAAACGCCGTCTACCTTAACTGCGAGGTCTGCGTACTTATCGCTTGAAAGTCCAGGAATCTGAACTGCGAGGAATTCGATTGCATCTGTTCCGCCGTCTGTTACGTTCCATACAACTTCATACTGAGCGTCACCATTTACATAAGCTGTCTTTGAACCTTCTGTCAGAGGATTTTCTTCATTATTCCATACCTGAGTTGCACCGATAGCACCAACAAGTGCAGCAGTACCGATTGTTCCCTCCGGAACGTCAGGATCTGTTATATCTGCTTCAGCCATTGTTGTAACGCTGTCAATGGAGAATGTGATGCCTGAATCAGCCGGCTTGCCTGTTTCTGTGTACTGGTATACGTTGATATTTGTTGAAAGAATCAGGCAGAGGATTGTATCAGCAGGGTCGTTGAGGAGAAATTCTGCTGTGTATGTACCGTCGCCCTCGATTGCAACTGCCTTGTTGTCAACTGTGTTGTCATCTGCTGCATCAGGTCCCCAGTAAGAATCAGTACCTACAGAACCTGAAAGGTAAGCCTCATAAGGTGTTTCTGTACCGTCTTCTGCGATATTTGCTGAATTGTCACCCAGGCCGTCAACTGTAAATGTAACAGAAATCTTTTCCTGGAAAGCACCTGTATTTGCAAGGTCAGTAGTTTCCTGTCCCCATGTGTTATAAAGGTTCATACGCAGTGATACGCCGTCATTTTCAAGGTTAAAAGCGTTTGCGGAAGGACCTGTGTATTTGATTTCCTTTTCTACCATGTCAGCAGCAGATACGCTTACTGCTGAAAACATTGCTGTTGCTGCAAGAGCTGCAGCTGAAACAGCAGCGATTATTTTCTTAAAACTCTTCATTTTTAAGCACCTCATCCATTTTATTTTTAAATTTTGCTGTCAAATCTCAAAAGCAAATTTTCACGTCTTAATTATAACATTCTGAGAGCCGATATGTCTATGTTAATGCTGACCAAAGATTAGATAATTTATTTGTGGGTTATGCTCAAATTGCACAATTTCATACAAAACAGGTATTTTTTATCTTTGGATATTTTTTATCCGGCATTCTTCATTGTAGTCAGCACTTCCTCCATCAGCTTTTCCGGCGGTTGTCCGGCAGCAAGCTTTACGCTGATATACGGTTTTGCAAGGCTGTTGAAGAGTATTCTTCCCTTGAAACCGCTGGAAAGTGCGCTTATCTGTTCCGGTTTCGGACTGTTTACATAGAAAAACAGGTTTTCTTTCCTCTGCTGTATTTCCGTTATGCCTAAACCTGCGGCGGTGTTTCGCAGAAGTGCGGCGTCAAGGAGTCCGGTGACTGCTTTAGGAGGGTCACCGTAGCGGTCTATCAGCTCGTCAAGCATTTCCATTCTGTCCTCCGGGGTTTCAATTGCCGCAATTTTCTTGTACACGTCAATTCTCTGGGCGGTACTTTCAATGTACTTCTCCGGAATGTGTGCGTCAATGCGGATATCAACGGAACAGTCGGCGGCTTTCTGTATCGGCTCGCCCTTTTCCTCTGCAATAGCCTCTGTCAGCAGTCTTAAATACATATCGTATCCTACCGCCTCCATGTGACCGTGCTGACGACCGCCTAAAATACTTCCCGCACCCCTTATTTCAAGGTCACGCAGAGCAAGTCTGAATCCGCTGCCGAACTGGGTAAACTCCCTCATTGCGTTAAGTCTTTTTGAGGCAACCTCCGTCAGCACCTTTTCACGACGGAATGTGAAGTACGCATAGGCTCTTCTGTTGGAGCGTCCCACACGCCCTCTTAACTGGTAAAGCTGGGAAAGACCGAATCTGTCGGCATCCTCTATAATAAGTGTGTTGACATTGGGTACGTCAACTCCGGTTTCTATAATAGTAGTACACACGAGAATATCAATCTCATGCTCCACAAGACTGTTCCATATCTCCGACATTTTTTCCTCTGTCATCTGACCGTGGGCGTAGGCTATTCTTGCGTCCGGCAGCAGTTCCTGAAGTCTTGCTGCACATCCGGAAATGCTGTCCACTCTGTTGTGGATATAGTACACCTGACCGCCTCTTTTAAGCTCCCTTGTGATTGCCTGCAAAAGCATAGCCATGTTGTACTCCACAACATAGGTCTGGACTGGGTGTCTGTCCTGGGGCGGTTCTTCAATGACCGACATATCACGGATACCGCTCATTGCCATATTAAGGGTTCTCGGAATAGGTGTGGCAGAAAGTGTCAGCACGTCAACCCCGGAAAAGTACTCCTTGAACTTCTCCTTGTGCGCCACTCCGAAACGCTGTTCCTCATCTATAATAGCAAGTCCCAGTGCTTTGAACTCGATATCCTTCTGCACCAGTCTGTGAGTACCTATTATAATGTCGATAAGACCTTTTTTCAGCCGCTTTATGATATCCTGCTGCTGTTTCGGGGTGCGGAATCGTGAGATAAGCTCGATGTTTACCGGAAACTGCTCAAATCTGCGCAAGGCAGTCTGATAGTGCTGCATGGCAAGGACTGTGGTGGGGACAAGTATTGCGCACTGCTTTCCGCTCATAACGCATTTCATTGCCGCCCTCAGTGCAACCTCAGTCTTGCCGAAACCAACGTCGCCGCAAAGCAGTCTGTCCATAGGACGGCTTTTTTCCATGTCTTCCTTAATCTCGCTTATGGACTGCAATTGGTCGTCAGTTTCCGCATAGGGGAAACGTGCCTCGAAGTCCTTCTGCATTTCGTCGTCCGGCAGAAAGGCAATGCCCTTGCTCTGCTCCCTTTTTGCGTAAAGCTTAATCAGTTCCTCCGCCATGTCCTTGACGGCTCTCTTTACGTTGTTTCTGGTTTTCTGCCACTCCGCAGAGGACAGTTTGTTAAGCTTTACTCCTGTATCGTCCCTCGGTCCGATATACTTTGAAACCATGTCAAGCTGTGTGACCGGAACATATAAGACGTCCTTTCCGGCGTACTGAATGGTAATATAATCCTTTGTGATTCCCTCCAGCTCCAGTTTTCTGATACCCACAAAACGCCCGATACCGTGGAGAGAGTGTACCACTAAATCTCCGGCTGTGATGTCCGACAGACTGCGTATCTCCTCGCCCTTCTTGTGCTTTTTCTTCTTTTTCTTTGAGGACGCCGCCTTCGCCTGGGTTATGACCGCCGTTTTGTTTTCAAGGTACTCAAATCCCCCCGAAAGACTTCCTGTCATAAGAAGAACTCTTCCCGGCTGACAGGTACTGTCCGGCTTTGCAATATCACAGCCTATTCCGGCTTCTTCAAGGTCCTGCTTTATAATAGGAAGGGTTTTCTCACTTCCGGCAATGAGCATCGTCCGGAATCCTCTTTCACAGTAGCTGTGCAGATCCTCGTTAAGCTGGCGCATTTCTCCGCCCCATGGTGCATTCTGGACTCCCTCGAAGTTAACTATTTTCTTATAGCCTACCCTGTCCAGTCCGGAAACAAAATTGCTCATAAACAGGCACTTGTTCTGCTGTGCCATTTCCACTATCTGAGAAAACTCGAAATAATGTCCTTCAAGTCCACGGCAGAGTACGCCCTCTTCAAGGAGGATTTTGCAGTCCTCGTTATACTGTGCGGTAACGCCCTTTGCTGTTTCCACGGCGTTTGTGTACTCCGCAAACACCACAAGTCCCTTTGCATATTCAAAAAGGGACGGTATTTCCTCATAAATAAGCGGAATGTACTTGTCAATACAGTCAAGCTCGTTTCCCTCTCTCAGCTTTTCCACATCACAGGAGAGATTCTCCCTTATGATATCCGCCTTTTTACTGCGGATTGATTTGGCAAGCTTTTCTATTTTGTCCGCAAGAGCGATTCTGTCGGTGATTGTTTCAACGGCTGGTGCAATTTTAAACTCGTCAATGCTGTCGGTACGGCGCTGTGTTTCCGTATCGAAATAGGACATACTGTCAATATCGTCCCCCCACAGTTCAATTCTCACCGGCTGTTCCGACTGTACCGGAAAAATATCCGCAATTGCTCCTCTTACCGAAAACTGCGACGGGCCTTCAACCTTGTCACTGCGCACATAGCCCATATCCACAAGCTTTGATTTCAGCGTTTCAAGGTCAAGCTGAGAGCCGCTTTTTATTGTAACGGTGTACTCCGAAAGCACCTCCGGCGGAATCACCGGCTGCATTGCCGCTTCAGCAGACGCCGCAAGAACACGGCACTCACCGTCAAGGACAGCAGAAAGTGCCTCAATTCGCTGGTGTTCGTAATCTCTTGACATTCCCTCGGCTGAGGTCAGAAATATTTCTCTTGCCGGAAAAAGCATTGCCATGCGATTAGTCTGCGACATCATATTTATGTCATCACACAGTTTTTTCGCCTCCGCCTCGGTATCGGTTATAACGAGAACAAAACCATTTTCGCTGAGTGTGTAAAGCATCTGTGACTTGTGAATATGTGACAGTCCGGCGGCGCACACCGGTGATATGCCGGATTTTATGCAGTTTTCAACAGTTTTCCAGCCGTCGAGTTCTCTGAACGTTTGTTTAAAAAATTCCATTCTGACCTCCCTTTTTAAAGCACAAAACAGCATACCCCCATTAAAGGGGGGAATGCCGTGATAATAGTATTTTTTGTATGTAGGGGCGACCAATGGTCGCCCGTTAGTTTAATGCGGATATTTTGTTTTCGGGCGAGCAATGCTCGAGCCTACGGTTATGAATTGAACTTATTCATCGCCTCGTCAGTCTTTCCACTGACCATAAGCTCCAGTGCCTCACAGGCGTTTTCAGCCGCCTTGTCCATCTTTTCCTTGTCCTCGTCACTGAAATGCCCCAGCACCCAGTCTGCAAGGTCATATTTTGGGTGCGGTTTCTTGCCTACTCCCATTTTTATCCTCGGAAAAGTGTCCTCACCGGTCAGATGAATAATGCTCTTGATACCGTTGTGACCGCCGTCACTGCCCTTTCGTCTTATGCGCAGTCTGCCCGGTTCAAGGGATATATCGTCGTATACTATTATAACGTGGTCAATGTCCAGCTTGTAAAAGTTCATTGCCTCCTCTATTGCCTGACCGCTGTTATTCATGTATGTTGTGGGTTTCAGCACAACGCAGTGCTTACCGCCGATTGAAACATCTCCGCAGAGAGACTTGAACTTCATTCTCTTTATATCAAAACCCAGCTTTTCCCCAAGCTTATCCACAACCATGTATCCGGCGTTATGCCTTGTACCCTCATACTGCAAACCGGGATTTCCCAGTCCGGCGATGAGATACTCAACCTTTCCGGACGGCAGGTTTTCTTCCTTTGATATCTGCCTGAATTTGTCAAATATACTCATTTATATCACGCTTTTTCCAGTCTTTTTTTCAGTTTCCTCAGGCTGTAGCCTTCTTTAATCTGGACTGTTCCCCTGTCAATTGCAAGAGCGTAGTCCGGAACATCTTTGGTAACGGTAGTACCAGCGGCGGTGTAAACGCCCTTTCCAAGCTTTACAGGAGCAATAAGGTTGGTGTTGCAGCCGATAAAGCAGTTGTCACCGATTTCACAGCGGCTCTTTACTATACCGTCGTAGTTTACGGTAACTGTTCCACAGCCGAAGTTTACCTTCTTGCCGACGTCGGAATCGCCCACATAGGTGAGGTGAGCAACAGCAGTACCCTCGCCGATTGTGGAATTCTTGATTTCAACAAAGTCGCCGATTTTAACGCCGCTTTTGATATGACTGCCCGGTCTGATGTGTACCCACGGACCGATTTTAACACCGGCATCAATGGTAGACTTGAACGCCTGAACGTAGTTTAAGCTTACACCGTCCTTGATATCGCAGTCGTCTATAATACAGTTAGGACCAATAAGGCAGTTTTTGCCTATAACTGTCTTTCCTCTCAGGTGTGTACCAGCCATAATCTCAGTACCTGCGCCGATTTCAACGTCACGTCCGATAACAACACCGTCAATGCAGTTGAACTCAACGCCGTTTTCAAGGTGCTTTTCGATAACAGCCATTCTTGCAACCGTGTTAAGCTCCAGCAGTCCTTTTCTGTCGTTTGCGCCCAGAACAACGTCCGGATTTTCGGAGATATATGCGTTTACTCGTCTTCCCTTGTTAAGGGCAATGAAAACGCTGTCTGTCAGGTAGTATTCACCCTGGGAATTATTGGTTGTAAGCTCTCCCAAGTACTCCATAAGGTCGGCTGTCTTAAACCAGTATGCGCCGGAATTGATTTCCTTTATCTCCTTCTGCGCAATTGTAGCGTCCTTTTCCTCAACAATTGAAGTGATACCGTTTTCGCCTCTTATAATCCTGCCGTAGCCCTTTGGATTCTCCGAAACGGCTGTTATAACTGTGATTGAGTTGCCCTCGCTTTCGTGCATTTCAAGGGACTTCTTTATTGTTTCGGAGTCAATAAACGGTGCGTCACCGCAGAGTACCAGCGTATTTCCTCCGCCGTTTTCTTTCATAAAGGGTACTGCCTGCATAACCGCATGACCAGTACCCAGTCTTTCGCTCTGGAGGACTGTTTCATAGCGACCGTTTAAGTACTCGTCTATCATCTCGGACATAAAGCCTTTTACTATACAGAGTTTATTGATTCCGGCACCCTCGCAAGCCTTTATTACCCATTCAAGCATAGGCTCACCCAGTACTTTAAACATAGGCTTTGGTATGTCAGCTTTCATTCTCTTTCCCTGACCGCCAGCCAGTATTACAGCATTATTCATTCTGAAAATTCCTCTTTTCCTTTATACTAAAGATTTTTTAATCTGTTTTTGTGTTATGTACTTTCTTTGAATGCACAAAGAAAGTTAATCCACCCCAGGACTTGCAAAAAAATCACATATCGCAAACTTATCCACTATAATATATTATGACAATAAAATGAAGATTTTTCAAGTGATTTTTCAAAAAAATTCTGAAACTTAAAATTTTTGTGAATATTGCTACAAAATTAACATCAAGATTTTTTTCAAAAACATATGGAATTTTGCTTTGATATATGATATAATATTAAGTAACCGGACCGAAAGGGCGTATTCTGTCTTTTTTCCGGTCTTTAGTAAAAAAATCTGGAGGTATAAAACCAATGGCAAAGAAATATTGCTACCTTTTCTCTGAAGGTAATGCTAACATGAGAGAACTCCTCGGCGGTAAGGGCGCTAACCTGGCTGAAATGAC
>CAMCMW010000027.1 GCA_945876155.1 uncultured Ruminococcus sp.
TCACTGATATTTAATCAGTACCTTTTATTATAGCATTATTGACATAAAAAATCAAGAAACCGATTTTCCGGTTTATCCAAAAGTTTCGCTGTCCGCCGGGCATAATTCAGGGCGAACTGTGCCGGCATTTTTTTATCTGAACTTTCTGAGCCTTAACGCATTTGAAAGCACCGAAACAGAACTTAAACTCATTGCCGCTGCCGCAATCATAGGATTGAGAAGAGGACCGCCGAATATATGCAGCAGACCCATAGCAACGGGTATTCCCAGCACATTATACCCGAACGCCCAGAAAAGATTCTGCTTTATATTCCTTATCGCCGCACGGCTTAAACGTATGGCTGTGTCAACCCCTTCCAGACTGCCGTTCATAAGCACGATATCAGCGCTTTCTATTGCAACGTCCGTACCAGTTCCGATAGCAATTCCCACATCAGCCTGTGCAAGGGCAGGAGCGTCATTTATTCCGTCGCCCACCATGGCGGTAATTCTGCCTTTTCCCTGTATATTCTTTATCTGCTCAGCCTTGTCCTCCGGCAGTACCTCGGCAACAACTTTTTTTATTCCTGCCTGACCTGCAATTGCGGAGGCGGTTTTTTTGCTGTCACCAGTCAGCATAACACATTCAATTCCGCTTTTTTCAAGCTTTTCAACTGCACTGCGGCTGTCGCTTTTAATTTTGTCCGCCACTGCAATTACTCCGGCTGATTTGCCGTCACAGGCACACATCACAGGTGTTCTGCCCGACTGTGCGTACTCCTCCCCAAGCTTTACAAGTTCAGCTGTGTCAACGCCGTTTTCGGACATAAGCTTTGTATTTCCCAGCAGAACCTTCTTTCCGGAAATGACTGCTTTAATACCCATTCCCGAAATATACTCAAAGTTTTCAACATCTGGAAGTTCAATTTCCTGATTTTCAGCCTCTCTTACAATGCTTTCTCCCAAAGGGTGTTCAGACCGCTTTTCAGCAGCGGCACAAAGAGTAAGCAGTTCTCTTTCGCTTAAATCACCGACTGGTGTTATATCGGTTACAGACGGCATTCCCTCGGTTATCGTTCCGGTTTTGTCAAATACTGCTGTCTGTATCTTGTGGGCGGTTTCCAGTACCTCGCCGCCTTTTATCAGTATACCCATCTTAGCACCCCGTCCGGTTGCCACCATTATAGCTGTAGGAGTTGCAAGTCCCAGCGCACACGGACACGCTATTACAAGGACTGAAACAAAAATAGTCATACAAAAGCTTGTTGATTCTCCGGCAATTTTCCAGCCTACTGCCGCTATTACCGCAAGTGCTATGACCGCCGGAACAAAGTATGCGGAAATAACGTCTGCAAGCCTTGCAATAGGCGCTTTTCTGCCCTGCGCCTCCTCCACAAGCTTTATAATCTGGGCAAGAGCAGTTTCCTCCCCTACCTTTTCGGCAGTGTACTCAACATAACCGTTCTTGTTTATTGACGCACCGATAACCTTGTCACCGATATTTTTCTCAACAGGCATACTTTCACCAGTCAGCATTGATTCGTCAACAGAAGTCGAACCCAGAGTGACAGTGCCGTCAACCGGAAAACGTTCTCCCGGTTTTACAATGACTGTATCACCGATTCTCACAAGCTCCGACTTGACCTGCAATTCCTTTGAGCCACGTCTTACTGTCGCAATTTTAGGAGAAAGTTCCATAAGCTCCCTTATCGCCTGTGAGGACTTGCCCTTTGACACCGCCTCAAGGTACTTGCCAAGAGTGATAAGTGTCAGTATTACCGCCGCTGATTCAAAATAAAGGTGCATTGAGTAATGCTCGTGTCCCTGAATTATCATGTAGATTGCATACAGCCCATAACCCACAGCCGAGAGGGTTCCCACAGCAATAAGGCTATCCATATTCGGACTTAAATGCACAAGATTTTTGATACCCGTTATATAAAACTTTATGCCAGTCAGCATGACCGGAACTGTAAGAATAAGCTGTATCAGTGCAAAGTTCAGCGGACTTTCTATAGGGTCGATTACTTTTGGAAGAGGCAGTCCGACCATGTGTCCCATGCTTATTACAAGGAGAGGTACGCAGAAACAAAGTGATATAATAAACCGTCTGAATAGCAGCTGAGCCGGTGTCTTTTCCGGCTTTGCGTCCGGGGCGGCAATGTCGTACCCTGCCTTTCTTATGGCTGAAACAATGCTGTCCTCAGAAACATTCTCTTCATTATATGTTACATAAAGCTTTTCTGCCGCAAAATTGACTGCCGCCTCATCTACGCCGTCAAGCTTTTTCATTGCACGTTCTATTCTCGCCGCACAGGCAGAACAGGTCATACCTGTTATTTTAAAGGTTTTTTCCATTGCAGATTCCTCGCTTTTTTGTCTTTAGTATTGACTTTTTCACTCTGATTATGTCAGGTAAGCATAAGCTTACTCGTTTTACCTAAATTATAGCACAACGCAGATTCTTTTGCAACCCCTAAAATTATTGCTTGTCA
Organism: uncultured Ruminococcus sp.; assembly: GCA_945876155.1. Lineage (GTDB taxonomy): Bacteria > Bacillota > Clostridia > Oscillospirales > Ruminococcaceae > Porcipelethomonas. The sequence continues at coordinate 2,475 of CAMCMW010000027.1, forward strand.
TTTTAAGAATTATCAGTCAAAATAAACAAATCATATAAAAAAAGCTGTTATTTAATTGCATTGAATACAGAAATGTGTTAGAATAGTAAAGAATAACAAAAAGAACAACAGGAGAAAATGTCAGGAGGCATCTGAATGAACGAATCAGTTTTATGGTACAATCAGCCGGCAGAGGATTTCAACAACGCTCTGCCTGTGGGAAACGGAAGAATGGGCGCTATGGTCTACGGCCGTCCGGATAAGGAACTTATTCAGCTTAACGAGGACTCCGTGTGGTCGGGCGGCAAGCGAAACAGAAACAATCCCGACGCCAGAGAAGGACTTGACGAAATCAGAAAGCTGATAATGGAGGAGAAAATTCCGGAGGCGGAAGAGCTTGCTTTCAGAAAAATGCAGGGTGTAAATCCAAACAGCCGCCACTATATGCCTTTGGGAAACCTTGACATTTCTATGGATATCGGCGGACAAAAGGCTAAGAACTACAAGCGTGGACTTGACCTTGAATCGGCTGTGGCATTTACTGAATTTACCGCCGGAGAGACCGCTTTCAAACGTGAGGTTTTTGCGTCTGAGCCGGACAGTATTATCGCTGTACACATTTCCGCTGAAAATGGTACGGTAAACCTGTCAGCCGGTCTTGACGGACGTGACGATTACTACGACGACAACCGTCCGGTAAAGGAAAACGTAATACTCTATTCCGGCGGTTCGGGCGGTCGTGACGGTATTTTCTTCGCCGCCGCACTTTCGGCAATTTCAGAGGACGGAAAAATTTACACTGAGGGAAACCGTTTAATAGTAGAAAACGCCTCGTCGGTGACACTGCTTGTCAGTGCAAGAACAAGCTATTATGTAGGCGAGGCATTTGAAGAAGCAGCAGTAATGGACATTGACTATGCCACTGAATGTACCTACGATGAACTTAGATACCGCCATGAATGTGACTACAGAGAGCTTTATTCACGAGTTAAATTCACTCTCTGCGACAACAGTGAGGGAGGCTGTGAACTGCCTACTGATGAACGAATCCTGCGAATGAGAGGAAACGATTTTGACGACAAGGAGTGCGACAGACATATCCATGACAACGGTCTGATGGTGCTTTATTACAACTTTGCAAGGTACCTTATGATATCCGGCAGCCGTCCGGGCTGTCTGCCGCTTAATCTCCAGGGTATATGGAATCAGGATATGTGGCCGGCATGGGGCGGAAGATTTACCATAAACATCAACACCGAAATGAATTACTGGATGGCTGAAAGCGGAAACCTTTCGGAATGTCACCAGCCGCTTTTCGACCTTATTGAAAGAGTACGTGTTTCCGGTACTGAAACTGCAAAGGAAATGTACGGCTGCAAGGGATTTGTGTGTCACCACAACACAGACCTGTGGGGGGATACCGCTCCCCAGGATTTGTGGATGCCGGCTACTATATGGCCTATGGGGGCGGCTTGGCTGTGCCTGCATATTTTTGAGCATTACGAATACACCCTCGACAGGGAATTTTTAGAGTCCGAATATGAAACCATGAAAGAGGCGGCTCTCTTCTTTACAGATTTCCTTATCGAAAATAAAGACGGTCAGCTTGTAACCTGTCCTTCCGTTTCGCCGGAAAACACCTATCTCACAGAAAGCGGAGTAAAGGGTTGTCTCTGTGCTGGACCGTCTATGGACAGTCAGATAATAACCGTTCTTTTCAACGATGTTATCAAGGCGGCAAAGATTCTCGACAAGGACCATTCACTTGTGAAAAAGCTTGAAGAAATGCTTGAAAAACTGCCTCAGCCGGAAATCGGAAAATACGGTCAGATAAAGGAATGGGCTGTGGACTACGACGAAGTGGAAATCGGTCACAGGCACATTTCCCAGCTCTTTGCACTCCACCCTGCCGACCTTATCACACCTTACAAAACTCCCCGTCTTGCTGACGCCGCAAGGGCAACGCTGATACGCCGTCTTGTTCACGGAGGTGGTCACACAGGCTGGAGCCGTGCATGGATAACAAATATGTGGGCAAGGCTTTTCGACAGTGACATGGTCTACGAAAACCTGCAAAAGCTCCTTGCGTACTCAACAAATCCTAACCTTTTCGACACTCACCCGCCTTTCCAGATTGACGGAAACTTCGGCGGTGCGTCAGGCATTACAGAGGCACTGCTGCAAAGTCACAGCGGTGAAATAAATCTTCTCCCTGCACTGCCGTCTGAATGGGCGGAAGGACAGATAAGCGGTCTCAGAGCAAAGGGCGGTTTTGAAGTAAGCATAGTCTGGGCAGAGGGCAAGCTGGTTTCTGCTGAAATAAAATCACTGTGCGGTCAGACTTGCCGTCTGAGAGCAAACACAGTTGTAAGCATAAGCTGTGACGGAGAAAACGTTAATTCAAGCCTTTCAGAAAATGTCATTACCTTTGATACCGAAAAGGACAAAACGTATATCATAAGGAGTTAAACAAGTCATCATGAAAAAAGTTAAAACTGCGGTCATGCTGGCGGCAGTTATGCTGCTGACCGCCTGTGAACCTATTTCTCAGGAACTGCCTGAAATGTCATTGTCAGATGAATACAGCCGGAGTGATGAGTCCGGATACAGGGAGGAAACTGAGGAAACTGAAGAAGAAACGGTTTCATATACCGAATATGTAGCCGAAGTTCCGGAGATAGTCAATGCTGAAGCCAATATGATAATCGAGGCTGAGGACTGCAAACTGGGCGGAAGTCTTTATACTGCGGAGGAACGCAAGGGATTTTCCGGCACAGGTTATGTAACAGGCTTTTACGGCGGTTCTGCTGATTTTATGGACATAACAGTCGAGCTTGAAGAAAACCAGCACTACGATATCACTCTATGCGCTGCCGCTGACACAGATGTGACCAATTCTATCAAGGTCAACGGCAACAAGCTGCAGGACTTTACCATAAAGGGTGACAGCAATTTCACCAAAATCACCTTTTACGGAATTTACATGAAACAGGGTGAAAATACCATTACCATAAAATCCGGTGATGATAACTTTGATTTCGATTATATCGAGGTTACAAACAATGAAACGGTCTATGATACGGAATTTGAACTGTCTGAATCAGCTGTAAACGAAAATGCCTCTACAGAGGCTGAAATTCTTCTGAAAGCCATGAAAGCAAGTTTCGGCAAAAAAATCATAACCGGACAGTATGCCTCCAGCGACGAAAACAAAGAACTTGAGCTTATCCACAAGGTAACCGGAAAATATCCGGCAATACGCTTCGGTGATATCGGCGGCTATTCAAGCGGCAGCAGACCTTCTGAAAGCGAGATTGACGCTGCGCTGGACTGGGCTGAAAAAGGCGGTATAGTCGGTTTTATGTGGTACTGGAATGCCCCTGATGAACAGAATCCGTCTGTTTACAGCAAGGACACTGATTTCAGTCTTAAATCGGCAATGACAAAGCAGGATATTGCAACTATGCCGATTTCTGAAATTGAGGAGCTTTACGAAAAGGGTATCATAACCCTCGAATGTCTTGAACTGGTAAAGGATATTGACGCTGTTTCAAATTCTCTCCTTGTACTGGCAGATGAAGAAATTCCTGTTCTCTGGCGTCCTCTTCACGAGGCAGGCGGCGGCTGGTACTGGTGGGGCGCAGACGGTGCAGCGCCTTACAAATGGCTTTATGACCTTATGTACGAGAGAATGACTGAATACCACAAGCTTGACAATCTTATCTGGGTTTGGAACGGACAGAGTGAGGAATATCTGGTTGACAGCGACCGCTATGACATTGCCGCTATTGACATTTACCTCTCCCCGGAAATGGAATACGGCAGCCGTTCGGAGCAGTATATGTGGCTCAAAAAGATAACAGACGGCGGAAAGCTGCTGGCAATCAGCGAGTGCAGTTCCATTCCCAGCATAGATGAAATGGTCAGAGATAATTCTCTATGGTCGTTTTTCGGACTGTGGTTCGGGGACTATCTGACCGATACCAAAGGAAATCTTTCTGAAATATACACTAAAAAAGAGGAATTTATCAAGATGTATAATGCGGAAAATGCACTGACCCTTGATAACTTTTCCGGAGAGTAAAAGGAGTTAAAAATGCTTTTTAAAAAAATAGTATCTGTGATATGCGCTGTTACAATCAGCGTTTCAGCACTGGTTTTTTCGGTATCGGCTGAGTCTGAAACCGGTGAAATGAGAAGTATTTCAACCATGCAGCTTGTCCGTGATATGGGACTGGGTATCAATCTGGGAAACACCTTTGAATCCTGCGGCAGCTGGATAAACAGTACTGTCAGGTCTTATGAGACTGCATGGGGCAGTCCGGTCATAACCCAGAATATCATTCAGGGATATGCGGACGAGGGTTTCGGCGTACTGCGAATTCCTGTTGCGTGGTCAAACATGATGAGTGATGATTACACAATAAAGCAGTCCTACCTTGACAGAGTAAAGACTATCGTTGACTGGACTCTTGATACCGGAATGTACGCAATTGTCAATCTCCACTGGGACAGCGGCTGGGTAAACAATTTCCCGGACGACAAAACTGAAAACATGAAAAAATACACAGCAATCTGGACTCAGCTTTCAGAGGCTTTTGCTGATTACGGCGACTATCTGATGTTTGAATCCCAGAACGAGGAGCTTGGCTGGGACAGTCTCAGCAAGTCAGAGTCATACAGCCTTGTAAATGAGATAAACCAGACTTTCGTTGACATTGTGAGAAACTCCGGCGGCAACAATGCAAAGCGTCACCTGCTTATCTCAGGCGTAAACACTGACATTACCAAAACCTGCGATTCCCTTTTCAAAATGCCGAATGACCCTGCCGGACGCTGTGCAGTTTCAGTACATTACTACACTCCTCCGACTTTCGCTATCCTTGAAGAGGACGCAAGCTGGGGACAGTGCCGTTCAACTTGGGGTACTGACGCTGATTTCAAGGAGCTTAACAAGTACATGGACATGATGAAAACTAACTTTATCGACAAGGGTATACCGGTAATAATCGGCGAATACGGTTGTCCTACTAAAAATAAAGAGGCTGATTCTGTCAGACTTTTCCTTGAATCAGTCTGCGAGGCGGCTTACTCCCGTCAGATGTGCCCTGTACTATGGGACATAACCGACCTGCATTACAGCCGTACAGACTGCAAAATGAAAGACCAGCAGCTTAAAGCTGATTTCCAGAATATTCTGGCAACTGTTGTTATAAAAGGTGATGTCAGCGGAAATGGTACTGTTGATTTGTACGATGCAGTAACTATCGCAAAATATATCATGGGAATGATAACATTTGATTCACAGCAGCTTGACATAGCAGATTATGACGGAAACGGAAAAGTTGACCTCTATGATGTAATAGGCATTGCAAAACTCCTCCTGCCAAAATAATTTTCACTTCCAGTTATTTTATACTTGACTTTAGATACCCATTGACATATAATATAGTTATGGGGAAATTCTGAAGAGGTGATTTAATGTTAAAAGCTGTTGGTTCAAAGAAAAATCTTTTTGAACTGCCTTTTTACACTTATATTTCTGATATATTTGAAAATGAGGAAATTCAGAAACTTGCCAATTTCAAGCACCATATCTATACAACAAGACTTCAGCACAGTCTGAATGTTTCATACTACAATTACTTAATCTGCAAGTTTTTCCGTCTGAATGCCGTTTCAGCCGCAAGAGCCGGACTTCTTCACGATATGTTCTATTATGACAGAAAGGACTATTCAAAGGGAAATGGTGAAAAATCCCACAGTGCAAGGCACCCGGAAATAGCAGTTGAAAACGCAAAGGAGCATTTCTACGTTGACCCACTTGAATGTGATATAATTGAAAAACATATGTGGCCAATGTCTATCAGGCGTGTGCCGAAGTACAAGGAAAGCTATGTTATTGTTTTTGTAGACAAGTATTGTGCAATCCTTGAAGTTATTGCTCCCAAGTACCGGAAACTTAAAAGTAAATTCAAAAAATGAGGCGTTCTTTTGAACGCCTCAACTTATTTTTCTTGCTTTGATAACCTTCAGTCTTGAGAACTCCTCACGCTCTTTTTCCTCAAGATTGTCGGTTATATATTTAACCATTTCTTCATATCTCGGAATCAGAATATTCTGCAGCGCATTGGCTCTCCTCTGCGCTTTTTTTATTGCTACTGCAAGTCGGTAAACACTGTTTTCAACTTCTGCCAGCACAACCGTCATATCCTTAACCTTTGAAAAGGAGATATACGCCTTGTCAAGCTGGGAATTGGTTGAGTAGAAACCATAGGGTATTTCAGTTTTGGTTTTGGTCAGTGTCAGATTTGGTATATCAACACCCATAACACTCTTATATGAAACGCTTATGCCGTTTTCAATGGGAATACTCCTTGCAATATTCTCAATAACGCCCAGTGTGATATTGGCATCCTGCAAGGCGGCGTATGCCTCCTTATATGTGTCCTCGATTGAACCTCTCAGGGACTTCGCCTTGTCCATAAGCGTCATCATTTCCCTTATGAGAATATTTCGCTTTCTGTCCATAAGCTCATAACCAAGCCGACAGAGTGAAAGGGTCTTTTTAGCCTTTATAAGATTACCTTTGGTAGGAAATACCTGTTCAGCCATATATTACGTCTCCTCTCATAAAAAGTCCGAAAAAAGCCCACAAAAATAATAAAGCAGCGCAAATTGTCAGAACAAGCCCAAATATGTTCAGCTTTCTGAACAGCCGCCAGTTTTTATGATGGTCACGCTTTAGAAGTTTTGTAACAACAAGCAGAATCGTTCCCGCAATAAAGAACATAATGCCTATCATCATTTTGAACTGGAAATTAATTGTCTCTCTCATTTTTCACCTATATAACAAAAGTCTTTTCGGCAGTTTCATTATCATAGTGTTCTTTGAGCAGTTCCTCGTCAACACGGTCAAGCTCGCTCTCCGGCAGCAGTGACAAAAGACTCCAGCCTAAATCAAGGGTTTCTTCGATAGTACGCTCCTCGTTGAATCCCTGGGTCAGGAAATACTTTTCAAATGCAACGCCGAAACGCATATACTTCCTGTCAGTTTCAGAAAGTTCCTCCTCGCCTATTACCGATGCAAGTGACCTTGCGTCCTGAACCTTTGCGTATGCCGCAAAAAGCTGGTTTGCAACAGATGAGTGGTCTGCCCTCGTGTAACCCTCACCGATACCGTCTTTCATAAGTCGTGACAGTGACGGCAGAACTGATACAGACGGATAAATACCAGTCTGGTCAAGACTTCTGTCAAGAACTATCTGTCCCTCGGTGATATAGCCAGTAAGGTCAGGGATTGGGTGTGTTATATCATCATTTGGCATTGTCAGAATCGGAATCTGTGTAACACTGCCTGTTGAACCCTCAACAACTCCGGCTCTTTCATACAGTGACGCAAGGTCAGAATAAAGATAACCCGGATAGCCTTTACGTCCCGGAATTTCTCCCTTTGAGGACGAAAATTCACGCAGTGCCTCGCAGTATGAAGTCATATCTGTGAGGATTACCAGAATATGCATATTCTTTTCGTAGGCAAGATACTCAGCGGCAGTAAGAGCGCATCTCGGAGTTAAAATTCTCTCAATGATAGGGTCATTGGCAAGGTTCATGAACATGACAACCTTCTGCTGTACTCCGCTTTCCGCAAAGGACTTCTTGAAGTAGTCAGCAACGTCATTCTTAACACCCATTGCTCCGAAAACCACAGCAAAATCCTGCCCGCTTTCATCTGCAATCTTTGCCTGTCTTACAATCTGTACCGCAAGCTTGTTGTGGGAAAGTCCCGAACCGGAAAAAATCGGCAGTTTCTGACCTCTGATAAGGGTCATAAGGCAGTCAATGGAAGAAATACCCGTTCTGATGTAGTTTCTCGGATATGTTCTTGAAACAGGATTCAGCGGCTTGCCGTTTATGTCCTCAAACTTTTCCGGATAGATGTCACCCAGACCGTCAATAGGTCTGCCCGAACCGCTGAATGTTCTGCCAAGCATTTCCTCGGACAGCGCAAGCTCCATGGGCTTTCCGGTGAACTTTGTCCTTGTATTGGTAAGGGAAAGTCCCTTTGTACCCTCAAAAACCTGAAGTACCGCCTTGTCGCCCTGTATCTCAACAATACGACCCACACGCTCTGTTCCGTCCTCCAGCTTTATAGCGGCAACTTCCTCGTAACCGACATCTTTTACCTTGTCAAGAACAATAAGAGGTCCGTCAATCTTTTTGAGTCCAAGATACTGAATACTCATACGGCTCTCCTTTCATTTTCCTCTGCAATAAGTCTGCTGAACACATTGGATATTTCGCTCTTGTAGTCCTCAAACATCTCCGGCTTGTCATTCGGAATATCATATTTCACTTTGATTACTTTTTCAAATAAT
>CAMCMW010000028.1 GCA_945876155.1 uncultured Ruminococcus sp.
ACTGAGTTGCACTCCTCACTGAAAAAGCCTGATTCACCCAGCCGCCGGTATTGTCATATAATGTACTGAGATACCGTTTAAGAACTTGTTATCATAGGATTTGTGCATAGATTTTCGGGCATAATTCGGCTGAGAACAAGGCAAAAATTTGCAGGCATACTGGCGTATGGCAAAAATTTTTAACGCAGTTATCAGACAAATTTGCCGAAAAGATATGTGCAATAGCCTATGAGAACAAGTTCTAAGGTATCGGTCATTAACGGGTGACAGCGTGATTAATTCACGCCGGATTGGAGGCTGATTATGAATAAAACAGCAGTTACTATGCCCTCTGTCACTCACGCAATCAAAGCAAAGCGTATCCTTGCAGGCGGCGGATTTGCAAGCGAGATAAGGCGGGCGCCCAGAGTGTCTGAGGGCGGCTGTACCCACGTTTTGATTGTAAACGGTGATTCCAGAGATGTAATTGCATTTCTGAACCGTAACAGGATTGAATACGGAAAACTGATAAACAATGCGGTGTATTAACTATGACGGTTAATTTTGACAACGCCGCAACTACCTTTCCGAAACCAGCGTCAGTAAGACGGGCTTTAAGCGAGGCAGTCTCACGCTGCGGCGGAAACGCAGGAAGAGGCGGTCACAGGCTCACTCTTGCCACCTCGGAAAAGGTATTTGACACAAGGCAGACTGCCGCTGACTTTTTCGGTGCTGTTCCGGAAAATGTCGTTTTCACCCTCAACTGCACTCATGCACTGAATTTTGCAATTCAGGGAATAATGAAGAGCGGCGGTCATATAATAATAAGCAGTATAGAGCATAACTCCGTTGCACGACCGGTCTATGCACTTTCTGAAACCGGTAATGTCTTTTACAGCATTGCTCCTGTCTATGACGACGACGAACAGTTTTTAGACGGCTTAAATCGGCTTATAAGGCATGACACCAAAGCAATAGTCTGCACCATTGCCGGAAACGTCACAGGGCGCATACTGCCTTTCCATGAGATAGCGCAAATATGCCGCAGCCGGAATATCTGCTTTATTGCCGACGGCGCACAGGCTTGCGGAATACTTGACGTAAAGCTTTCAGACGGTATAAACATTCTCTGCACATCCGGTCATAAAGGACTTTACGGTCCTGCCGGAACAGGACTTCTCATAAGCGACGGTGAATATGAGATATCTCCGGTGATACAGGGCGGTACGGGCAGTTCGTCCATGAACCTTATCCAGCCGGACTTTCTGCCAGACAGTCTTGAAAGCGGAACAGTCAACACAACAGGCATAATCGCTCTGAAATCGGGTATAGACTTTGTGCGGAAAATGGGTACTGAAAAGATATACGCCCATGAGAACAAACTCTGCCGGAAATTTATAAGCCTGCTTGACCCGGACAGAGTAACGGTTTACCGGACTGAGGGGTTAAAGTACGCTCCTGTGGTGTCCTTCAATATAAACGGAATACCACCGGAAGAGGCGGCAGGACTTCTGAGCGACAGGGGCTACTGTCTTCGTGCCGGACTTCACTGCTCTCCCCTTGCCCACAAAACCCTCGGAACTGACGAGGGAACTGTCAGATTTGCACCTTCTGTATTCAATAACGAAAATCAGGTTTACGGACTTACGAAAGAAATAAAAAAATTGTGTGAAAATTTATAAAAATATATTGAAATTGTCTGTGTATTTATGATAAAATTATAATGTACGGAAATTTTATAGTGAACGTCAAAAACAATTTGACGTTCACTATAAAAACTAATTTGAAATGCCTCGCACATTCGCTCACTTTCGTTCGCTGCGTGCGTATCGGCAAATATCAAACGCCAAATATTTTGTCGTTTGATATAAGAGGGGAATTAAAGCCCCTCATTACATAGAACAATAAAGCAAAGAACAAAAGAAAGGATGTGAACTATGTATACAGTAAAAAATATGCTGGATATGGTCTGGAACGTTATGCAGTCCATAACCTTCATGGATATTATAGATATACTTCTGATGTCATACCTCGTTTATCTTCTGATAAAGCTTATCAGGGAAACAAGAGCCGGACAGCTTGTAAAGGGAATACTTTTTATAGTTATCGCCTACGCAATAAGCAATCTTATCGGACTTAAAGCAATGTCGTACATAATAAAAAGCGCACTTGATATCGGTCTGCTGGCACTGCTCATAATGTTCCAGCCGGAAATCAGACGTGCGCTGGAAAAAGCGGGGCGTTCAAAAATCGGAATGACGTTATTTTCAGTAGGCGAAACTGCCGACCAGTCTGCAAGATGGAATATCTGTATCGAGGCTATTTGCGATTCATGCGTTGACCTTTCAGCCACCAAAACCGGTGCGCTTATCGTTATAGAGCGTCAGACAAAGCTGGGTGAACAGATTGAAAACGGTACTATTTTAAACGCAGTTCCCAGCAAGGAGCTTTTCGGCAATATATTCTTTAAAAACACGCCTCTCCATGACGGCGCAGTTATAATCCGTGACGGAATGGTTCTTGCCGCCGCCTGTTTTCTGCCAAAGCCTCAAAAGGAAGAGCTTATCAACAAGAAACTCGGTTCACGTCACAGGGCGGCTATCGGCATGAGTGAAAACTCCGACGCTATCGTAATAGTCGTTTCCGAGGAGACAGGCAATATTTCAATTGCTGAAAACGGAGAGCTTACCCGTGATTTCACACGTTTCAGGCTTAACGAATACCTCCACGAGGCTCTTATTCCCAAGCCGTCAGAAAACAAGAAAAAACTCCCCATCAAAAAAAGAAACCGCAGCAAGGGGGATAAAAAATGAAATTCATCAAGAATATAAAAAACTATATTTTAAATTCTTTTAACAACAATACGGCAATGATAATTTACTCGATTATTATTGCCATACTTATGTGGTTTGTCATTTCTATCACAATCTATCCGACAACGCCGAAAACTCTCAGCAATATCCCGCTGGAGATAGACATAACAGGAACATCGGCAGAGGAAAACGATTTAAGCGTTATAAGCGCATCTGCAAAGAACGTCACCGTTACAATAAAGGGCGAGCGTTCAAGAATCGGCAGCCTTACGGCTGATGACCTTGTGGCAAAGGCTGTAATTGAAAATGTAAACTCAGCCGGTGAAAAGTCACTTAATATAAACGTAACCGGAAAAAATTCCGACGTCAAGTTTGAGGTGACGGAAATAAAGCCCTCAAAGGTTGACGTAATGTTCGACAGAATAGACACAAGAGAATATGACCTTACAGTCAATGCGCCGAATATTACCGCTGCGGACGGTCTTTATATGGACAAAAGCGAATTCAAGGTAACTCCGTCTGTAATCGAGATAACAGGTCCGTCAAAACAGCTTGACAGCATTGACAAGGCTCAGGTCTATGTGGATACCAAACAGGAAATCAACACGGCTTACACCTTCCACAGCAAGGACGTTGTGCTTTATGACAAGAACGAGTCCAAGATAAACACGGATAATCTGACATATAATTCTGAGGATTTCACAATTGACATTCCGGTTTATATGCAGAAGGAACTGGATTTCACCTACGATCTCCGCTACGCTCCGGCAAACTTTGACGTAAGCTCCCTTAACATTGAGCTGAATGTTGACAAGATAAGTCTTGCCTCACCAAATGATGAACTCCAGAACATTGACACATGGAGCATAGGTTCTATTCCGCTTTACGACCTTGACTGGGATTTCAACAAGTCTTTCACAATTGAAGTACCGTCCAATTACAAGAATCTTTCAAATGTTTCAACAGTGACCGCAAAGCTGAATCAGGAAGGACTTGCAAAGAAAACGGTTACAGTAAACGACATTTCAATAGTAAATGCACCGTCCAATTACGACTGCACCGTCAACACCTATGGTCTTACCTTTGACATTATAGGTCCGGAAGACGATATTGCGGAGATTACCGAAAAGGATATACTGGTTTCTGTAGACCTGCTGAAATATACCGTACAAAGCACTAACTTTACTGCCGATGCGACGATAAGTTTCCCTAAGTATGACAAGGTATGGGCAGTAGGACTCCAGAAAGTTTCAGTTACAGCAACACCTGCAGCTAAGGATTCAACGGAATCTTCTGATTAAAAGAAACCCCGTCAGCACTAACTGGCGGGGTTTTTATGTTGAAAAAATTGTCATAATGTGATATACTTAGGTAAACGGCGCATATAAGCGCAATAAAAATAATGGAGGTATTATCATGAAAAAACTTATTGCAGTTTTAGGCAGCAGCCGTCCGGACTCGGTATCCATGAAAGCGGCTATGGAATTTATCAGAGGTGCAAAAGAGGCTGGGTACGAAACAGTAATTTTCAAGGCAAACGAAATGGACATCAAGGGCTGTGTGGGCTGCGGCAGCTGCCGTAAAAACGGTACAGACTGCGTTATCCAGGACGATATGCAGAAGTATTACAAGGAACTGCATGACTGCGACGCTCTCCTGCTGACCGCCCCGAATTATTATTCACAGGTTGCCGGTCCTATGATTACATTCATGAACCGTCACTACTGCATGAGCAATCCGGACAAGACCACACGTCTTGAAAAGAACATAAAACTTGCGGCAATCTATTCACAGGGTGCGCCGGAAAGCTTCCCGAAGTATCCGGCTGTTTATGACTGGTACAACGGTACATTCACTTCAAAGGGCATGACGCTCTGTTACAACCAGATAATCGGCGGTGACAGTGATATTGAAAAAGTCTGTCAGAACGCATACAATGCCGGAAAATCACTGTAATGCTCGACCCCGAAATAAGAGAATCACTTTTTTGCTATCTGGATTTCAACTTCGGAAAGCACAGGACTTTTGAAGAAGTTCCCATAAACAGTTCCAGGGCGGATATTTTTGCCGTAACCGAAAACGGTCTTGTGGGATTTGAAATCAAAAGCGATGCCGACAGCTACACCCGTCTTAAATCGCAGGTCAGAAACTACGACATTTTTTACGATTTCAACTACATAGTGATAGGCAAAAAGCACCTTAAAGGAGCAGAAAAGCATATTCCCGAATACTGGGGAATAATCTGCGTTTCAGAGGACGGTGTTGAGGTAATAAAACAGCACTCTGTCAATCCCAGAGCAAAGCTTAAAAAACAGCTTGAACTGCTCTGGAAAAGAGAACTCTGCAATATTCTCAGGCGCTATTCCATGCCCGGGTATGCACAGAAAAGCAAGGCGTTTATCCGCACAAAGCAGCTGGAGAAAATACACGAAAACTTTCTCAGAAAAGAAATTTACGAGGAACTTTTTGAAAGAGATTATACATTGCTGTAACTAAAAAGTCGGTACGCATAATGCGTACCGACTTAAATATTGGTTTGATAATATTACTTGATAATTCTTACCTTGATAATGCTGTCAACAGCGCTGATTTTTTCAGCAACAGCGTCTGTAACGTCGCCTGCAACGTCCAGCATTGTGTAAGCGTAGTCCTTCTTGCTTGCATTTACCATGTTGTCAATGTTCAGACCAGCATCAGCAACAGCTGAAGTGATTTTAGCGATAACAGCAGGAATGTTCTTGTGAAGAACGCATACCTTTGTACCGTTTGCAACCATTGTTGCGTTCGGATAGTTTACACTGTTTCTGATGTTGCCGTTTTCGATGTAGTCCATCAGTTCGTCAGCCGCCATAACAGCGCAGTTGTCCTCACTCTCAGGAGTTGATGCACCAAGATGCGGAAGAACGATAACGTTCTCAACGCCCAGAACAACGTCATCAGCAAAGTCTGTAACGTACTTTGCAACCTTACCCTCAGCAATAGCCTTTACAACAGCCTCACTGTTGATAAGCTCACCTCTTGCGAGGTTGATAAGACGAACGCCGTCCTTCATCATTGCAATCTGTTCAGCATCGATTGTGTTCTTAGTATCAGGTGTGTAAGGAACGTGGATTGAGATGTAATCACTTTCCTTGTAAATATCGTTGATATCTGTTGTTACCTTTACAGATGGTTCAAGGTTAAGCGCACCGTTTACTGAAAGGAACGGGTCGTAGCCGATAACCTTCATACCGAGAGCAACAGCGGCGTTTGCGATTTTACCGCCGATAGCGCCCAGACCGATAATACCAAGAGTCTTGCCGAGAATCTCAGGACCTGCAAACTTAGCCTTTCCGCCCTCAACAGTCTTAGGAGCGTCCGGTGTACCCTTTAAAGATGCAGCCCATGCAGCAGCCTCTGTGATTTTTCTTGATGCAAGGAGAAGTGCGCAGATTGCAAGCTCCTTAACAGCGTTTGAGTTAGCACCAGGTGTATTGAATACGCAGATACCAGCCTCAGCGCACTTGTCAACAGGAATATTGTTTACGCCAGCGCCTGCTCTTGCGATTGCAAGGAGGTCTGAACCGAATTCCATGTCGTGCATTTTAGCAGAACGAACCATAATAGCGGTCGGGTTTTCAACAGCGTCGCCGACTGTATACTTGCTGCTGTCGAATCTGTCAGTACCAACAGCGGCAATTTTATTTAATGTGAGAATATTATACATTGTACCGTACTCCTTTATAGAAACTTATGCGTTTTCAGCCTCAAACTTCTTCATGAATTCAACCAGCTTTTCAACGCCTTCGATAGGCATAGCGTTGTAGATAGACGCTCTCATACCGCCGACAGTTCTGTGACCCTTGAGGTTTTCAAAGCCGGCAGCCTTAGCTTCCTTAACGAACTTAGCGTCCAGGTCAGCGTCACCTGTAACGAAAGGAACGTTCATGAGAGATCTGTCTTTCTTCTCAACAGTACCCTTGAAAAGCTTGCTCTGGTCGAGGAAATCGTAGAGGATAGCGGCTTTCTTTTCGTTGTGAGCCTTCATAGCCTCCAGACCGCCCATCTTCTTGATCCACTTGAATACCTTGCCGCAGATGTAGATGCCGTAGCAAGGAGGTGTATTGTAGAGTGAATCAGCGTCAGCCTGTGTTTTCCACTTGAGCATTGTAGGAGTACCCTCTAAAACGTCATCTGTAATGAGGTCTTCACGGATAATTGCGATAACAACGCCGGCAGGACCAACGTTCTTCTGAACGCCGCCGTAGATTACACCGTACTTTGTAACGTCAACAGGTTCTGAGAGGAAACATGAAGAAACGTCAGCAACAAGTGTCTTGCCCTTTGTATTAGGCAGTTCCTTGAACTTTGTACCGTAGATTGTGTTGTTTTCGCAGATGTAAACGTAGTCAGCGTCCTCAGGGATATCGAGGTCTGAACAGTCAGGAATGTAGGAGAAAGTCTTGTCAGCTGAAGATGCAACTTCAACAGCCTCACCGTAAATCTTAGCCTCCTGGTAAGCCTTCTTAGCCCACTGACCAGTTACTATGTAAGCAGCCTTCTTGTTCTTCATAAGATTCATAGGAACAGCTGCAAACTGCTGTGACGCACCGCCCTGCAGGAAAAGAACCTTGTAGTTGTCAGGAATGTTCATGAGGTCACGGATATCCTTTTCAGCTTCCTTGATGATATCATCAAAAGCCTTGGAACGGTGACTCATTTCCATAACTGACATACCAGTTCCCTTGTAGTCGAGCATTTCGTCAGCTGCCTCTTTGAGAACTTCCTCAGGAAGAACAGCAGGACCTGCACTGAAATTATAAACTCTGCCCATTGTAAAAACCCTCCAAAAATATGTATTTCATTAGATAAAATTCTATACTATTACATTATACTCTTTTCGTGAAAATAAGTCAATAATAAAATTGCACTAATTTGCATCTTTATGTAAAAATTCCTCAGATTTTTGTCTGAGGAATGAATTTTCACTTGAAAAAACCAGTTTTTCAGTCCAGAAGACTTCTTCTTGCGTAAACTGCATCAAACACGTCGATATTTCCGTCGCCGCTGAAATCAGTCACTTCATCTGCATTATATTCACGGTTTACGAGAAAGTTTACCAGTTCATGGAGATTGGTTTCAGTGATTTCCGGCTGGGTGCTGAAAACGTCCACGAAATCCACGGTATAGTTTACAGTCTGACTGAGACCTGTAATGGTGACCTCAAAGCTGTCCCCCACGCTGTAGGAAATATCCTCCGGACGGAAAATGATACAGCCTTTTTTGCCGTAGTTGCTGTTTTCAACGTTGAAGTATCCGTCCGCTGAGTCCTCAGAAAAGAGCCATGTTCTGCCGTCCGACTGCCTTTCCAGAGTCACTTCAACTGCTGAGATGTCCACAGCCGTTCCCATTGAAATGCTCCAGGGATCGTCATACTCAAAGTATTCTGCCGGCATTATCTGTGCAGGCCAGCAAACGCCGTAATACTGCGTATCTCCCCATGTATTGTCAAAGGCGTACATGGCATAGTATTTTCCGACATTTCCGAAACCAGTCTGTTCCATTGACGGATTCAGACACCATCTTCTGTGTCCTACCCTGCTTATGTTTGAACTGCTTGAATCACTCATCCAGCCGTAAACTATATCCTGTGCCAGAGAAGAATAGCCCCAGCCCAGGTTTGAACTGGAAGTACCAGACAGTCCAAGCTCATAAAGTTCGTCCGGCATATCAGCAGGTTGTGACGGACTGTGGGAAAGCTGATTGTTTACTGCGTTCACAAGGGCGCCTGCCTGTGCAAGCTCATTGTAGCTGTCGGAAAGAGTAACTTCACCTATTCCGGCGATATATCTCATTGTGTTGAGTGCGTTGAGGGCATTGAGCAAGGTTGCATCGCTTAACTTTCCGGCAGAATAGGGTGCATTGGTGTAATCTGGCATTCCGTCATACTCCGACGCAGTATATTCAAAGGGGTGACTGTTCATGTAATCTGCTATCTCCTCAGCGGTTCGGTACTCAACGGATATTCCGGACGCAGCAGAAACGCCGTTTACCGGTGCTGAAACCGCAAACAGTACAGCAGAAAGCACTGCGGCGGCACAGATTTTCATTTTTCTTTTCATTTTTATTCCTCCATTAACAAGCAAAAAAGGCGTGAAAATCCACGCCTTTAAAAATCAGATTCCGCATTCGTCGTAATCTTTCCATTTTTCCTCATAGCTTTTGTTGCTCATCATTCTGAATACAATGTAGGCAACTGACGCTACTCCGCAAACCAGAGCAGTGAGAATCGGAATAAACAGCCAGAGATTACTTTTTTTCTTTTCTTCCATTCTAACAAATCCTTTCAGAAATTACATACCCATTTCAGCTTTAAGTCTTGCAAGTTCAGAATCCACCTGTGATTCCTTTTCAAGCTTTTCAAATTCGTCCATAGTGTCGTTGTTCTGACCGGCAATTTCAGCAAAAGCCTGTGCCTCAGCCTCTTTCTGCATGATTTTTTCTTCCATGCGGTCAAACTTCTCAGACGCACTTGATGAATCAAAACCGCCTGTTGACTTTGCAAGATTTTTCTGTGTTTCAGCCATCTGTGAACGTGCAATAAGCATAGCCTGACGGCTCTTTGCTTCTTCAAGCTTTGCCTTGAGGACTTCAACCTGTGTTCTGATAGTTTCAGTCTGCTGTGAGATTGTGTCATACATTTCCTTGTATGCAGCTGCGTCCTTGTCAGCCTTAACCTTGTTTGCAAGTGCCTTTTTAGCCAGTTCCTCATCACCGGCTGCAAGGGCAGTCTTTGCTCTTTCTTCCCATTCGGACGCTGTTCTTGCTGCGTCGTCATACTGTTTCTTTGCAATGCGTTCGCTTGAAACAGCCTTGCCGAGAGCCTGTGTGGACTTGTTAAGTTCCTGCTGCATATCAATGATAATCTGTTTTACCATCTTTTCAGGATCTTCTGCCTTGTCGATAAGGTCGTTTACATTTGATTTGAGCAGATCGCCTAATCTCTGAAAAATACCCATTTTTAGTTACCTCCGTTTAATGTTTTGCGAATAAAGCCTTTATAACCAGTGCCGCCCCGACAGCTGTAAATCCGAACATAAGGATATAGCTGAAAAGCGACTGTGATACAAAATGAAAGCTGACGCTGTTCATAATTGAAAGCAGAATAGCAAGAACGCCGATAGCGGTTACTATCCAGCCGAAAATTTTTCTTTTCATCATAAACAGCATTATTATACCAATCAGCAGCGGAATTATGATAACTCCGTTAGGCACGCCCCAGCCGCCTATGCGGTAAAAATAGCCGCCCCACGCCGTTGTGACCCTGACTGACTGGAACACCCAGAAAAGACCGCCGCCCAGCAGGAGCAGTCCTATAAAAAATTCCAGCAGACTGCCTTTACCGCCGCCTGAACTGCTGTCCCCATTTATTCTGCGGTTGGTTTTATCAATTTCAGCTGCAAGTCTGCGCTGTTCTTCTTCAAGCTGTCTGAGTTTCTTGTCCATATCAGATTCCCCCGTATAATATGTTTTAATTATAACTGATACCGGGACTTATGTCAAGAAATTTTTAGTTGCAGTCTGCAAGATTTTATTTCCCGATTTTTTTATCAATATATTTCGGTTCAAGCTTTGAATAAAGTATCTTCTGTTCACTGTAAAGTCCGGCATAACCCGAAAGCATATACGACACACCGCAGGCTAAAAGGTAAACCGGAAGTTGCGCCGCACCGAAAAGCTCAGCGCATAAAAATACAGCTGTTACCGGACAGTTTGTCACGCCGCAGAAAAGGCAGGAAAGTCCTATCGCCGCACCCAGGGAGCTGTCCAGCCCCAGCACAGGAGCAAATGCACTGCCGAACGTCGAACCGATAAAGAACACCGGCATAATCTCGCCGCCCTTGAATCCAGCTCCCAGCGTCACGGCCGTAAACAGAATCTTCAA
>CAMCMW010000029.1 GCA_945876155.1 uncultured Ruminococcus sp.
GACACATTCTCAGCCTCGGTTTCAGACAGATGGATTTATGGATGCCGTATCACAACCTTGGCAGAGAAGTTTTTCTCACTCCTGTTAAATTCCATGAAGACGGCTGGTTTATTGCCGGAAGTAACGGTACTGCTGACGAAAGCTATGAGATAAACGGTGACTTTGAACAGACTGTGAAAAACATATACACCTTTGAAAATACTGAGTGGGACAAGGAATGGTGCTATCTCCGCCACCCTCACACGGAAAATTACGAGCTTTATGATGACAGGGCTGTTCTTCACGGTACTGGTATAACCCTTGACGAAACCGACTCCCCCACTTTTATCGGTATCAGGCAGATGGATTTCTGCGCTGAAATTTCATGCAGTCTGAAAATTGACGGCGGTGAGGCTGGTATTACAGCTTATATGTGCGAGTCGGAGCATTATGAAGTGTGTCTGAGAAAAGCAGACGGAAAAACCGAGGCGGCTCTTAGACTGAATATCGGCGGTATAAAGCACATTCAGAATACTCTGCGGGTTGATTCAGACAATGCAGTTTTAATTATTAAAGCTGACAGATACAACTACAATTTCTTTGTTAAAACTGAAAACGGTGAACATTATCTCGGTACTGGTATCGGAAAATATCTGACAAGCGAGGTTTCCGGCGGATTTACAGGCGTTGTGCTTGGAGTTTATGCTGTTGGGGATAATACGGCGGAATTCAGCGGATTTAAGTGTGAGTATACTGAGGGATAATTTCCACAATAAAACGGTTGACAAGAGCAAAAAAATGCTGTATAATATTATTGTAATTTGATATTGTTAATCTTCGGAATGAAAGGGGAGCACCACCACGGGTGCTGCCCTTTTTGTGCTTTAAGGAGGCTTGAAATGAAAATAAACGGTAAAGAGATTCAGTACGAAAAGGAAGTCACTCTAGACATTTTAATGGAACAACAGGGCTTTGACATAAAGAAAATTGCTGTTATGAAAAACGGTGAAATAGTACCCAAAGCTGAATTTGGAAAGACTATGATTGGCGCTGAGGACAGTCTTGAAGTGGTAAGTTTTGTCGGAGGCGGCTGATTTGAAAATACAACTTAACGGAAAAGCAGCGGAAACCGACTGCCAAACCCTCTTTGAACTGCGTGACCGTAACTTTTCGCCGGACTGCATTGCAATAAGCAACGGTTTTCAGACTTCACAGGATATGCCCCTTAATGAGGGCGACAGCGTAAGCATTATTAAAAAAGGCGTTATGCCTTCCCGTGACGAGCTTGAAAGCATGATGGCAGCAAGGCACACTCCGGCTGTGCATGAGAGAGTTAAAAAAGCAAGGGTGGCAGTGTGCGGTCTGGGGGGACTTGGCTCGAATATTGCGGTAATGCTTGCGAGAACTGGTGTTGGTTTCTTGAAGCTGATTGATTTTGACATTGTTGAACCCAGCAATCTCAACCGTCAGAATTACTATGTAAAGCACCTCGGAATGTTCAAGTCCGACGCACTTTGTCAGCAAATCAAGGAGATAAATCCCTTTATTGAGGCTTGCGGTGTGACTGCAAAAATTACCCGAGAAAACGCAAAGAATCTGTTAAACGACTGCGATATAATCTGCGAGGCGTTTGATGACCCGACTGCAAAGGCAATGCTTACAGAAATTGTTCTGTCTGAAATGCCGGAGAAAAAACTGGTCTGCGGTTCGGGCATGGCTGGATTTGACAGTGCAAACAGTATTCAGACACGACATATATTTAAAAATCTGTATATGTGCGGCGACAGTGAAAGCGAGGCTAAACCGGGGAACGGTCTTATGGTGCCGAGAGTTTCAGTCTGTGCCGGACATCAGGCAAATATGATTTTAAGGCTTATTATGGGTATTGATGAGCCGTAAAAAGGAGTAGATTAAGATGAATAATGACAAGCTTGTTATCGGAGGACACGAGTTCAACTCACGTTTTATTTTAGGCTCCGGTAAATTTTCAATGGATATGACTAAGGCTGTAATCGAAAACGCAGGAGTTGAAATGGCAACTATTGCTGTAAGACGTGCGGATTCGGGCAGCAGCGACAGTATTATAGATTACATTCCGGAGGGTATTACTTTACTGCCTAACACAAGCGGTGCAAGGACTGCTGAAGAGGCTCTCAAAATTGCAAGGCTTGCAAGAGAACTGGGCTGCGGTGACTTTGTAAAGGTGGAGGTTATCAGAGATACCAAATATCTTCTGCCGGACAACTACGAAACAGTAAAGGCAACAGAAATACTTGCCAAAGACGGCTTTATCGTTATGCCGTATATGTACCCTGACCTCAACGCCGCAAGAGCACTGGAAAACGCCGGAGCAGCTGCGGTAATGCCCCTTGCGTCGCCAATCGGCAGCAACAAGGGACTTGCAACAAAGGATTTCATAAAAATTCTCGTTGACGAAATCGACCTGCCTGTAATCGTTGATGCCGGTATCGGCAGACCGTCTCAGGCGTGCGAGGCTATGGAAATGGGCTGTGCCGCTGTTATGGCGAATACTGCTATTGCAACTGCCGGAAACGTTGCACTTATGGCGTCGGCATTCAAGTCGGCAATCGAGGCAGGAAGAGCCGCTTACCTTGCCGGTATGGGACGTGTCCTTGAACACAGGGCAGAGGCATCAAGTCCGCTGACAGGTTTTCTGGAGGACTAAGCCATGATAAAGATTCGTGAGACAAATCATATGGAATACATGGACGGTATGGAACAGCTTGACCATACCCTCATGAACAAGGTTCTGAAAATGACAGAGGAATATGATTACAGCAGGTATACCGCCGTTGACGTGAGAAATGTTCTCAACACGGACAGCATTGATACTGACGATTTTGCTGTACTGCTTTCTCCGGCGGCACAGCCAATGCTTGAAAAAATGGCGCAGAAGGCAAAGCTTGAAACTGCAAAGCATTTCGGCAACACTGTCTGTATGTTCACCCCTCTTTACATTGCCAATTACTGCGAAAATTACTGTGTTTACTGCGGTTTCAACTGTGCCAATAAAATCCACAGAGGAAAGCTGACCATGGAGGAAATCGAGGCGGAGTACAAGACAATTGCCGCCACCGGACTGCGTGAGATTCTTCTGCTGACAGGTGAGTCCAAAACTGCCTCACCTGTTGAATACATTGCCGACGCTGTAAGGCTTGCTAAAAAGTACTTTTCCACAATCGGCATTGAGGTTTATCCGATGAACTCCGACGAGTACGCCATGATTAAAGAAGCTGGCGCCGACTTTGTAAGCGTTTATCAGGAGACATACAATCCGGTGAAATATGAGGAAGTACATCTGCGAGGACCAAAGAGGATTTTCCCTTACCGTTTCAATGCACAGGAGCGTGCGCTGATGGGAGGAATGAGGGGCGTTGCATTTGGTTCACTGCTGGGTCTGAGCGATTTCAGAAAGGACGCTTACGCTGCCGGACTTCACGCTTTCTTCATTCAGCAGAAGTACCCATGGGCAGAAATTTCCTATTCCCTCCCCCGCCTGCGCCCATATATCAACAACGCTGAGAACAATCCCAACGACGTACACGAAACACAGCTTTTACAGGTAATGCTTGCCTACAGACTTTTCATGCCCTACGCCGGAATCACCATTTCCACCCGTGAGCGTGCCGGATTCAGAGACAATGTTGTGGGACTTGCCGCTACAAAAATTTCAGCCGGAGTAAAGGTCGGCATAGGCGGTCACGGCGACAACGAGCAGAAGGGTGACGAGCAGTTTGAAATATCCGACCCGAGAAGTGTTGACGAGGTGAGAAACTCCCTTTTTGAAAAGGGTTTACAGCCTGTTTTCACCGACTATGTAAGGGTGTAAGCATGGTTATAGCCGTTACAAACAGAAAGCTCTGCAAGGACTGCTTTACTGAGCGGGTACAGAAAATTCTTTCCGCAGAACCATTTTTAGTGATACTCCGTGAAAAGGATTTAACCGACAGCGAATACGAAAAACTTGCCGGAGAGATAATATCCGGAAACGACAAATACAAGGGTATCCTTTCACTGAACCGCCCATTAATTGCCGCAAAACTGGGAGTTGAAAACGTTCATCTGACGATACATGATTTAAGGGAAAAAGGCAGACCGGAAGGGATAAAACGTGTGGGTGTGTCTGTACACTCCGCAGACGAGGCAAAAGAGGCGCAGAGTCTGGATGCAGACTATCTCATTGCCGGACACATTTACACTACCGACTGCAAAAAAGGCGTACCTCCCAGAGGAATTGATTTTCTCAGAGAGGTCGTAAGTTCTGTTGAAATACCGGTTTTCGCTATCGGTGGTATTGGTGAGGAAAATTTCCGTGAACCGATTGAAAATGGTGCAAAGGGCGTTTGCCTTATGTCGGAGTTTATGACCTGTGACAAACCAGATGAGAGAGTAAAACTTTACAAATAAAAATTTCGCCGTTCCTGTAAAAGAACGGCGATTTTTTAATCACTCAATTCAACGATTTCATCAAACATTTCGTCCGATTTCTGTTTCAGTTCATCAATAAGACTGCACTTGCTGTTCATAAGCTCAAAGTCCGAATAGACTTCCTCTCTGGTTATTTCCTCCTGCAAAACATCAAGCTGCTGCTGTATGTCCTCAATGGCGTTTTCCAGCTCCCTGATACGGTTTCGCCTTTTTGCTTCAAGGGTTCTCTGCTCCTTTGACTTATAGGCTTTCACACTCTTTTCTGCCGCAATTTCCGCCGCTTTCTGTGCCTTCTGAGCATCAATTACCGCCTGCTCCTCCATACGGCGTTTTCTGTTGACTTCAAGGTAATAATCAAAACCGCCCTCATATATTTCAGTGCCGTCAGTTCTGATTTCAAGCAGTCTGCCGGCAATTTTATTAAGCAGATATCTGTCATGTGAAACGAATATAACCGTACCGTCAAACTCGTCCAGCGCCTGTTCGATAGCCTCTTTTGCGTCAAGGTCAAGATGGTTTGTGGGCTCGTCCAGAATGAGTACATTACCCTTTTCAAGCATCATAAGTGCAAAGCACACCTTTGCCCTCTCACCACCGCTTATAACACCCGTTTCCTTGAAAACGTTCTCCCCTGTTATGCCCACACTGCCAAGAAGTGACCGTATGTCAAGGTCGGTCAGAATGGGATAATGACGGTGCAGTTCGTCTATTACCGTGTTAAAGGGGTCAAGGTTTGCGCTTTCCTGTTCAAAATAGGATATCCTGACATTTGACGCCCAGCGAATCTTTCCCGAATGGGGCAGCATACCCTGTATAATTTTAAGCAAGGTGGATTTACCAATACCGTTATCACCGATAATACCCAGTTTCTCTCCCCTTTTCACCTCAAAGCTGATATGCTCGGCAAGGGTCTTTTTGCCAGTACCGCTGCCCACTGTTATATCAATATCCTTAACACTGAGGATATCAAAGGGCGGTGTCACAGTATATTCAAAATGAATATTTGCGTTATTGCTTACGGAAACCGGCTTTTCAATAATCTCCATTCTTTCAAGGGCTTTTTCACGGCTTTTGGCACTGTTGGCAGTAGAGGCCCTCACCTTGTTGCGTGCAATGAAGTCCTCCATTTTGGCGATTTCTTTCTGCTGTGCCTCATACTCTTTCTGCTGGCGGTTCACAGACTCCTTTTTAAGCCGTGTAAACGCCGTATAGTTGCCCTTATAGCGTGTCAGCGTACCCCTTTCAATCTCACAGACCGAAGTCACTATCCTGTCAAGGAAATAGCGGTCGTGGGACACGATAAGCAGTGCGCCCTTGTAGTCTTTCAGATAGTCTTCAAGCCAGAGGATTGTTTTAAAGTCAAGGTGGTTTGTCGGCTCGTCCAGAATAAGCAGATTGGGTTCTTCAAGGAGCAGTTTTGCAATGGCAAGACGTGTTTTCTCACCGCCGCTGAAACCGTGGATAGTACGGTCATACTCCTTTTCCGTAAATCCCATACCGTTTAACACTGTCTTGATTTTAACGTCAGTTGTGTAGCCGTCATTCGTCTCATAGTAAGCCGCAAGTCTTGAGTACTCCTCCGAAACCTCCTCGGAAACGTCCGAATCATTTTTCATCTGCTGTTCAAGCTGTTTCATGCGTTCGAGGGTTGCATCAAGCTTTTTGAACACGCTTTTCATCTCGTCGATTACAGTGCTGTCCCTGTCAAGACCTGCCATCTGCTCCAGATATCCCACCGACGCTTTTGACGCAAAGGAAACTATGCCGTCCTTTTCGGTTGAACGGTCTGGCAGTTCCTTTCCGGTGAGGATTCGCAGAAGTGTGGTTTTACCGCAGCCGTTTACACCGATAAGACCGATCCTGTCCTTTTCATCTATTGTAAGGCTGACATTTTTAAGTATCTGTTTTCCGTTATAAAATTTATTTATATTGATAAGATTTGCAAGCATTCTTATTTCTCCGTTCGTAAAATACTGGTTCAATTATACCATAATGTGAAGATATTTGCAATAATCAACCGTTTATCCGCACGCCTGATTTAAGAATATTTCCCAAAATTGAATATTTTTCCAGTAAGCTGAGTAAAATAGATACAAGCCTGTTCAAAACGGGCAAGCTATTGATTCCAAAAAATCAACGGAGGCGATATTTATTTTACTTCAATATAATTTTCTGGTGGGAATCATATCTTCCGCCGCACTGGCTTTCGGTAATCTTCCACAGCAGATTCCGGAACAACCACCTGTTCAGAATACGGCAGTTATTGAATTTGCTGAATATGAGGTGACCGCTGAGGAGAATGAGACCGAAACGGAAACTGAGGCTGAGGAAGAGTATGAAACTGAAACGGCTGAATGTGAGGAAGAATGTGAAACCGAAGAGGAGTACGAGGAGGAATATGAACCGGAAGTCAGCGGAGTATTTTCCGAGGGCTTTGACTCCTCTTTCAAGGCTTACATGGACTACCGGTGCATAACCGACACGTCATCGGTACAGTATGATATGCAGCAAACGGCGTACACCGATTCAAGAGGTTTCAGAAGAATTGGCGACGATTACTGCGTTGCCCTGGGTACAGGCATTACCGGCGGCTGCGGAGAGAGGTTTGCAGTTTACCTTGACAGCGGATATTCCTTCACCGCAATCGTCTCGGACGTAAAAGCCGATGTGCATACCGACTCCACTCACTGCTATGTCCCCAGGGGTGAAAATTCCGGAAACGTGGTTGAGTTTATAATCGACACCGACTGTTCCGACAGTTCCATGCTCTCCAGCGGAAACGCCGGGTACTATGAAGATTTAAGCGGAAACATAACTGCAATAGAACCAATATAAAAAAAGCAAGCCTGACTGTTTAACCCAGTCAGGCTTATGATGTTATTTTCCTCTTCTAGAACCGTTTTTTCTTTCAGTGTTGCGCTTTAATGCACAGATTTTTTCCTCACTGTTCTGCTTAAAGCGTGTCAGCATTTCCTCAAAGCCCAGTTCTGATACCGGAGGCTTTTTCTTAGGCTCCCAGATATTAGGCTTGCGTTCCGGACGCTTTGCCGGTTTAAGCTGTTCTTCAGCATTCTCGTTTGCCTTCTTTATGGACAGACCAATCTTGCCGTCGTCACTTATAGAAAGCACCTTTACCTTGACCATCTGGTTTTCAGTCAGATAGTCCTTAACGTCTTTAACAAAGGTATTGGCAATTTCAGAAATATGTACCATTCCTGTTCCGGCACCCTCAATTTCAACGAATGCGCCGTACTGCGCAATGCCCTTTACCTTACCGTCGTATATTTTTCCGATTTCAAGCTGCATGGTTTATAAAATCCCCCTATTAATGATAATATTTCGGACATCAGTTCCTTGATTTGTCATAATACCTGCGTTCATCAGGATATGCGTAATTCATTTTCTCAATAGCAAGTTTTTCCATATAAGCATCCATATCATCATCTTCAAGGATTCTTTGCAGTTCAACATTTTCAGCTTCAATTTCTTCGGCTTTTTTATTGATTGAATCAAGTTCCTTCTGCATTTCCGAATGGTTTGACTTAGTTATAATAATAGAAACAAAACAGGCTATTACCGCTGTAATTGCTGTGAATTTAGTTATAAGGCTGAACAAACCTTTGCGTTTAGGTTTTCCCGGCTTTCTTTTCAAGTTTTCTCACTTTCTTTCTTTTGCTCTTTTTATTCACCTTATTATTATACAACAAATCACTCCCTACAATCAAGGGGGTTTCAGAAATTTTTTTATTCATTTTCCGTTTTTGGAGACTTCTAACAAAAAAAGCCCTGCATTTTTTAAATATAAGTACAAACTTTTGATTTACAGGTCTGAAAATAAAACACAGTCCCTTTTTTATCAGCATTGCAATTCTCCTGATTACTGATACAACAGCGTTTCCGACTGTGAAGAAGTACACCAGAAATCCCAGCAGATTGCCGGCGCAGAAATATACTCTGAATTCACTCCTCGCAGCAGTAATTGTAAAGCACATAAGGAATATCCCGTAAATCACAAAGAAAAGAATGTCTTCCAATGCCACAAGCAGTTTACCGTGGGGAAAAATGATTCTCAGCGCTCTGAAAATATCGTATACTATCCCGATAGGCACTCCGAACAGGCAGGACAGCAAAAACAGTCTGAGCTGCTGTGACGCAGTAAAAAAGCTTTCAAGACCTTCCATATATCCAAACCCTCTTTATCTGAAAAGCTTTCCTAAAAACGTGGGAGAGCCTTTTTTGTCTTTATCACCGTAGTTCAAAGCCCAGATGTCACCGTCAATGGTCATGTCCCCGGTTTCAACGCTCATGGAATTGATGTGCAGTTCACGCCCCTTGATAACAAGCTCCCCCATCTGGGTGTAGAGGACGATACAGCGTTCGTCAAAGCTGTCAACATCGGTGACTCCGGAAATGGTGAGGTTTTTTCTTCCCTCCATTATGACATTGTGAATCGGTCTGGCGTTTTTTTCTTCATTGTTCATTTTGTGATTCTCCTTAATTTTTATTTACATTTATTTATATGCTGTGTCACCTCAATTAAGAACTAAATCTATAATATGCTATTCAGATTTAATCAGTATCTTCTTAAAAATAAAAAGTATTTTAAGGCTTGACCATATTTTTTTATGTAATTCTTTTTTGTTCTGATTCAAAACTTAAATAGAAATATTTAAAAGAATATTTTT
This sequence comes from uncultured Ruminococcus sp., assembly GCA_945876155.1. GTDB lineage: Bacteria > Bacillota > Clostridia > Oscillospirales > Ruminococcaceae > Porcipelethomonas. The sequence goes on from CAMCMW010000029.1 coordinate 9,114, forward strand.
ATTCATTTCACAAAGATTTCACTTTACAAACTGCTAAAACTGTTATATAATAACAATTGAAGGGAGAAATTCCCGAAGAATGATTTTAAATTATTTTATACATATGGAGGACTATAACAATGGCAAGATTCACTTTACCCCGTGACCTTTATCATGGAAAGGGCGCTCTTGAAAATCTTAAAACTCTTACAGGTAAAAAGGCAATCGTAGTAGTCGGCGGCGGCTCTATGAAGAGATTCGGTTTCCTTGACAAGGCAGTTGAATATCTTAAAGAAGCCGGTATGAAGGTTCAGCTTTTTGAAAACGTTGAACCAGATCCTTCTGTTGAAACAGTTATGAAGGGTGCTGCTGCAATGAGAGAATTCCAGCCGGACTGGATTGTTGCAATGGGCGGCGGTTCACCTATCGATGCTGCAAAGGCAATGTGGGCATTCTATGAATACCCTGAAACAACTTTCGAGGACCTTATCACTCCTTTCAGCTTCCCGACACTTCGTACAAAGGCTAAATTCTGTGCTATCCCGTCAACATCAGGTACCGCAACAGAGGTTACTGCTTTCTCAGTAATCACAGATTATTCAAAAGGTATCAAATATCCTCTTGCTGACTTCAATATCACTCCGGATGTTGCAATTGTTGACCCGACACTTGCTGAAACAATGCCGAAAAAGCTTACTGCCCACACAGGTATGGACGCTATGACTCACGCAATTGAGGCTTATGTTTCAACACTTCACTGCAACTACACAGACCCTCTTGCACTTCACGCAATCAAGATGATACATGAAAACTTAAAGAAGTCCTATGACGGTGATATGACTGCAAGAGCAGCTATGCACGACGCTCAGTGTCTTGCTGGTATGGCATTTTCAAATGCGCTGCTTGGTATCGTTCACTCAATGGCTCACAAGACAGGTGCTGCATTTACAGGTGACCACATTATTCACGGCTGCGCAAACGCTATGTACCTGCCAAAGGTTATCAAGTACAACTCAAAAAATGCTGAGGCAGCAAAACGCTATGCTGAAATTGCAGAGTTTATCGACTTAAAAGGCAATACAACGGAAGAGCTTATTGACGCTCTTATTGCTGAACTGCGTTCAATGAACGACCAGCTTGACATTCCGCAGGCTATCAAGTTCTACGGCAAGAGCGGCGTAAAGGCAGACGAAAGCATTATTGACGAAAAGGAATTTATGGACAAGCTTCCTGAAACTGCAAAGAATGCCATTTCAGACGCTTGTACAGGTTCAAACCCTCGTCAGCCAAGTCAGGAAGAAATGGAAAAACTGCTTAAAGCCTGCTACTATGACCTCGAAATTGATTTCTGATGACTATTTTATAAATAAAGGCTGTACCTTTTACGGTACAGCCTTTTTGTTTGTGTTTACTTCTTAATATTAAACATCATGCCGGAAAGCGGTTCAATTTTAAGTGTAATGACGTTTTTGCCGTCAGTTTCTTCACTTTTCAGTATCTGCATACTATTTTTCACGTCACCGCCGTATTCCTCCCAGCGGCTGTGGAGAATGAGTTCAAAACTGCACTTCTCATCAACTTCAAAGCTTATCTCCTGTTCAAGAC
>CAMCMW010000030.1 GCA_945876155.1 uncultured Ruminococcus sp.
ACGTATCACAGCGGCAAGGGTAAAGAATATCATAACCGCAATGTGGTAAAACTCCCTCATGCCTATCGCATAGCCTATCGCCGCCGGAAGAAATCCGAAACAGATAAGGTCACACAGTGAATCTATCTGTATGCCGAACCGTTTTTCATCGTCAGTCCTTTTGCGTGTCCTTGCAACCTTTCCGTCAAACATATCGCAAAGTCCCGATATCATAAGCGCAACAACAGCAGACGTTATATGCCTGCCGCCCATGGCAAGGTATATTCCTGTAAGGGACGACGCAAGACCGATATATGTAAGTATAACCGTATAATTATAAAACCCTATCATGCTTTTCTCCTCGATTTATTTAAAGGTCACTGCTGACCTGAAATTTCAGTCAATAAAAGATATATTATTTTTTGCCTCGCACATACGCTTACTTCGTTCGCTCCGTGCGTATCGGCTAATAGTAAACTAAAACGTTTACTATAATATTATAACAGAAATTCCGCCATAATTCAAGCTTTGATTTTATTTATGTTTACAAATAAATTTTTGAAAAATAAATATTTGTAGGGGACGGCGCCCACGACGTCCCGCCCGGTGACCCGGGAGGACAAATCGTTGTCAGTTTTACGGTTTCGTTTTGTTACAGGCACGACCGGCAGCCATACATAAAATCAAAGGGACGTCGTGGGCGCCGTCCCCTACAAAGTAAATGGTCGTGCCAAAAAAAAACATTTACCATAAAATAAACAACGAATTAAGGTCACGGACACATCCCTTTGATTTTCTGTACGGCTGCCGGTCGTGCCAAAAAAAACATATACCATAAAACAAACAACGATTTGTCCTGTCGGGCCACCGACACTATTTGTGGTATCTGCCGTTTGAATTTATCTGAAATCCACGGTATATCTGTTCTGCAAGCATTACTCTTGCAAGCTGGTGGGGGAAAGTCATCTCGGACATTGAAAGCCTGAAATCTGCCGCACTCTTCACCTCGTCAGACAGTCCGTAGGAACTGCCGATAACAAAAGTCACCCAGCTGCCGCCCTCAGACGCCGCACTGTCAAGCTTTTTGGCAAATTCAGTACTGGAAAGCTGTCTGCCCTCAATGCACATTGCGGCAATATATCCCTTACTTTCCTTTAAAATCGCCTTGCCCTCAGTTTCAAGGGCTTTCTGTATCTCCTTCTGGGACGGACTGTCCGGCAGCTTACACTCGCTTATCTCGCAAATCTGAAAATTGCAGAAACGTTTCAGTCTTTTTGAGTACTCTGAAAATGCGTCACGCAGATACTGTTCTTTCAGATTTCCCACTGCAACAATCTTCACGTTAATCATCAGAACACCACCACTTCTCCCCTGGTTTCAACAGGTGCTACCTGCAATATGTAATCCACGTTGCGCTTAAACGCTGACAGTCTCTGCAAAACAGTTAATTCAGCGGTCTGGGGAGTGTTGTTCTCCTGACTTAAATGCCCCAGTATCAGCCGTGTTGTGCCGCTTTTTAACAGCTTTTCCGCCTGTTCAGCACAACAGCTGTTTGAGAGGTGACCGTTATCAGAAAGTATACGCTCTTTGAGGTAGTACGGATAAGGACCGTTTCTGAGCATCTCCGGGTCGTAGTTTGACTCCAGCAGTACAAGGTCACAGCCGCAGATGTTTTCGTCAACGGTTTCGGTCACACAGCCTAAGTCAGTGCAGACCGCACAGCTTCTGCCGTCCTCAAACTCTACATGGTAGCCACAGCTGCGGACTGTATCGTGGGGAGTGTCAAAGCACCTTACCTTCATACCAGCAATTGCCGCCGGACAGTCAATCTCGTATATCTGTGAACAGGGCGATATCATGTCTTTTTCTACAAGCTCAATTAACGTTTCCCTCTGTCCGAAAACTGGTATTCCTGTTTTTGCGGTCAGAACTTTAAGTCCTTTTACGTGGTCGCTGTGGGAGTGGGTTATAAATACTCCCCTCACTGCGCTTATGTCTATGTTATTATCGCTTAATGCCGCACTCAGCCTTTTGAATGTCGCACCAGCGTCTATAAGTATTCCCTCGGAAGGGTCTCCCAGAAAAGTGGAATTTCCCTTACTCGAACTGAAAAGCGGATAAATCCTTGCCATCCTCAAAATCCTTTCTGTTTTGCAATAAAAAATTAATGGACAGACAATTTCTGTCTGCCCGTAAAATCCTTATAACGCTTTCTTGACAGACGCACCAGGAAAGCTTTTTTTCACTATGTCCGCACCAAGCATCTGTAATTTCCTGTCAAGGTTGTCATAACCTCTTTCGATATGGTGTATGTCCTCGACTTCGGTCACTCCTGCAGCGGCAAGTCCGGCTATGATAAGCGCCGCACCGGCTCTCAGGTCACACGCTTTTACCGGAGCGCCCTGTAAGTGTCCTGTACCCTCAATAACTGCAACTTTTCCGTCCACAGAAATATCAGCGCCCATTCTTCTCAGCTCGTCAACGTATCTGAAACGCTGTTCCCACACGCCTTCGGTTATAATGCTTGTACCCTCGGCAAGGGTCAGCAGTGTTGCCATCTGGGGCTGCATATCTGTCGGGAATCCCGGGTGAGGCATGGTCTTGATGTTGGTCTTTACCAGCGGACCGTCCACCCACACTCTTACGCTGTCATCAAATTCCTCGATGTTCACACCGATTTTTTCAAGCTTGTTTGTTATGGATTCAAGGTGCTTAGGGATAACGTTTTTTACCAGTACGTCACCGCCTGTGGCAGCAGCGGCTACCATAAATGTTCCTGCCTCTATCTGGTCGGGGATAACCGAATAAGTAGTACCCCTCAGATAGTCAACGCCTCTTATCTTGATAACGTCTGTTCCGGCACCCATTATGTCAGCACCCATTGAGTTTAAAAAGTTTGCAAGGTCAACGATATGGGGTTCTTTTGCGGCATTTTCGATAATGCTCAGTCCCTTTGCCTTTACCGCCGCAAGCATTGCGTTCATTGTAGCACCCACAGATACAACATCAAGATATATCTGGTTTCCCCTGAGATTTTCAGCGGTAACGTCAACCATTCCGTGGTCGATATTGCACTTCGCACCCAGCGCATTAAAAGCCTTTATGTGCTGGTCGATAGGTCTGTCACCCAGCGGACAGCCTCCCGGCATTGATACTCTTGCTTTCTTGAATTTACCAAGCAGTGCGCCTATAAAGTAATAGGACGCTCTCATTTTTCTTGCACTTTCATAGGGTACGCAGTAGTTCATGATAGTGGTGGGGTCAATTCTGAATGTATTTCTTGCAATGGTCTGAACACTTGCGCCCATTTCGTAAAGTATACGCAGACTTATTGAAACGTCGCTGATATCCGGGACGTTTTCAATTATACAGGGTTCATCGGACAATATAACGGCTGGGATTATACCAACGGCTGCGTTTTTGGCACCGCTTATCTCAACCTCGCCATGCAGACGGCGTCCGCCCTTAACAACAAATTTTTCCAAGATTTTCTCTACTTGAGATATTTCCTGTATGTACACAGCAGAAACATCTTTTTTCTTTTTTCTCGCCTATATCTTTATTATAGTCTTTTCAGGTGAAATTATCCTTGTTTTCTTGTTATTTGCAGATAATTTTAATTATAAAAATATTAATTATTAATAATCGCTCAGATAGAACTTTACATCTCCGCCGTCATACTTCTCAACGGAAACCTTTTCGATAACAACGTCCTTTTCCGGCTTGTCGTTTGCACCTGTTGCCACGCTCTGGATATCAAAAACGATGTCAAGACCGTCAAACACCTGACCGAATATGGTATAACTGCCGTCCAGCCATGGTGTACCGCCTAAATCAGCGTAAAGTTTCTTTGTATTGTCAGACATTGATATGCCGTAATAACTTGTCAGGTCATTGAGTGTTGCCTCGTCGTACTTCTCGCCTGTAACAATATAGAACTGGCTGCCGTTTGTGGCTGTACTGCCGCTGTTTGCGTATGCAACTGCTCCGGCAACGTGGGTCAGCTCAGATGAAGTACCGCCGTCAAACTTATCGCCCCAGATGGACTCTCCCCCTGTACCGTTTCCGAGAGGGCAGCCGCCCTGTATCATAAAGTTATTGATAACTCTGTGGAAGATAAGACCGTCGTAATAGCCGTCCTTTGCAAGACCAGTGAAATTCTCAACGCCCTTTTCTGCCTGTTCCGGGAAAAGCTTGATTTTAACGTCACCGTAGTCCTTGATAGTCATGACGATGATATCCTCGCCCTTTTCCGGAGGAGTGAAGTTCAGTACATCTCCTGCTGATACTGATTCCTCAGACTTGCTGCTTTCTGATTCACTGCTTTCTGAACCAGATGTTTTTGCAGAAGATGAATTTTCATCGTCACCACAGCCTGTGAACACAGCTGTAAGCATTGCAATGCTCATAGCAAGAGCCGCAAGCTTTCTGAATTTTAACATATATAAACACCTCTGATTAATTCTTTATAACTTTACCATTATACCCTAATTATAAGAATTTGTAAAGTATATCGGACATTCCTATAAAATTATTAGGATATTTTCAACTGATTTCACAACATTTATACGGCCTTTAACAGCTATTTTACCAAAACAAATGTTTTTATTATACAATAACTTGTTACCCCGAAATTTTTATAAAGCAAAGCAAAAGCTCCGTACCCACAAAGGGCACAGAGCCTTTTTATATTATTTAACCAGTTTTAAGCACCCAGCTGCGAATAATCAACCATCATCGCAACATAGTTCAGAATTACCGAGCTGTCCGACGTGTCAATAACACCGTCTCTTACGCAGTCCGAATTTGCAAGCTGAACTGCATCAAGCCCATTGTCTGCTTTGTTAAGCAGGTACATATTGATCTGAACAACGTCTGATACGTCAACAGTATTATCTGTATTTACATCGCCGTACATAGTAGCAAGTGATGAATCAATTGTTGTATCAGTTTCAGGGGTATTCTCTGTTGATACTGTTGTTTCAGTTTCAGTGTCACTTACTGTTGTAACTGTTGTTTCTGTATCTGTTGTTGTTACAGTTGTTTCAACAGTAGTAACTACCGGTGCAGCAAAGTAAAGTTTAACATCAGGACTGAATGAATAGTCATCGTATGTCTTTCCGTCCTTTTCGTACCATACATTGAACTGTAAGAAGTCATAGCTTATATTGTCCGTGACTGTCTGGTCAAAGACTACCTTAATAGGCGAGTTATCCGACTTGAAGTCATACTTCGTATATGCCCACTTTGTACCCTCTTCAGCTGTTTCATCAATAAGGTTGTAGCTGAGAGCGCCGTTACCGTCGCCGTGAGTACCTGTCATGCTGAATTCAACGCCTACAAGCTTGTTGCCCTTGTAAGGTGAAAGGTCGATTCTCAGAGTTGGTCTGTGGATATCCTTTTCCTCGTCGTCCTCTGTGCCGACAACAGCTGTTACTCTTTCTTCATAGCTTGTATCAAAAACGTGTGTTGTTGTAGTTGTGATAAGCTCTGCGCCGTCGAAATAGAGTACTACTTCGTCAGCAAGAGAGAGAGTATCAATTTTTGATTTCGGATATGTCCAGTTAATTGAGAAAGTCATTGTCTGACCGTCATACATAATCTGTGTCGGGTCAACAGATTCTTCGTTATCAGCGTCAAAGGTGTACTTTGTCAGCTGACCGTTATCTGCACCCAGGAATGGTGCCTGAACGCCTTTCCATGCGCCGCCCCATGTTGTAGCATCGCTGTAAACGATCATACCGATCATAACGCCGCCGTTACCGTTAAATGTGTTACCCTCAACTGTAAAGCCGACGCCTGTAATAAGTCTGCCTGCATAAGGCGAAAGGTCGATATACTTGTTGCCGTCTTCATCTGTCTGGAGAGCGACTTTCTGTGAATTGCCCTCCTCAGGAGTTGATGTTACAGCCGGAGTTGTAACGCCTGTTGAGTACTGTTCTGCAAGGTCTGCATAAACAGAGTCAAGGGCAGAGATATTCCATGTCCTGGAAGTTCTGTTAATGAATTTCATGTCACCGCCGTTACCGCTGTCCCAGAGAACAGGGCAGATACCCCTTTTAAGAGCGCCCTCTGCAACTGCCTTGAGGTATGCAACGATACTTGACTGATCCTTGCCGTCTGAAGCTTCTGTCAGAACGCCGTATTCACCGATAATAACAGGTGTACCTGCGTCAACGAATCTTGATTTGATACGGTCAAAGTCTGCGTCAAGAGCCTGCTGGTCGGAAGATGTACCCCATGTTGTTGTATAACCCCATGTTGAATCAGGTGTTGCAACACAGAATGATGACGGATAATAGTAGTGGATAGATACAATACATCTGTTTGCAGGGTCTGTAGGTACTGTAAATCTGTTGTCACAGGTATTCAGTGTATCAGTGTTATAGCCTGCGATAAGCAGATGACGCTTTTCATTGTTTGAGCCTGACGCTCTTATTGTGTCAACAAAAAGCTGATTGAGGTTGTTGAGTGTTGTATAATTCTCTGATGAAGGAGTGTTATATCCGCTGAATGTTACCTCGTTCATAGACTCGAAAATAAGGTAGTCGGAATAATCCTTGAAGTTGTCAGCAATCTGCTGCCAGATTTTCTGATACTTTGCAGAAGTGTTTGTGTAGTCGTTCTGCGCATTTCTGATCCAGCCGCCGTTTTCTCCGCCGTCGTGGTGAAGGTTGAGAACAACGTAAAGTCCCTCGTTGATACAGTAATCAACAACCTGCTGAACTCTGCTCATAAATGCAGAATCAATATTGTTTGAGGAATCAATGCAGTTCATCCAGGTTACAGGAATACGGATAGTCTTGAACCCCTCTGCCTTGACTGACTGAATAAGTTCCTTTGTAACAGTCGGGTTGCCCCATGCTGTTTCAACAGCTGACGGGCTAATAGTCTGTCCGGAATAATAAGAATCAAAAGTGTTTCCCAGGTTCCAGCCGAGACCCATATCGCTTACCACTTCCTGCGAGGTCATGTCACGCATTGTTCCGACAGCGTTTACGATTTCTGCCGGTTCTGTTGAATTAACAACGAAAACTGCGCACATAGCCATTGCAGCAAGCACTGAAATTGCTTTTTTCAATAGCTTCATTTTTATCAATCTCCCATAAAAAATTCAATAACGTACAATTATTGTTATAACAATAATAACATATCAGGCTGGAAAAGTCAATATAAAATGTTTAATTTAACCAAATATTGAAACCAAAATTTATTGTCCGCAATTAGTCATTTTGCACAATTTACTGATACTGTGAACGAATTGAATTTATTTTGATACAGGAAATCTGCGGAAATGCCTCGGTATATTGTGTCCACTCATCTTCAATCTGCTGTCTGTCATACTCCGCTGAACTCTCATTTTCGTCCAGATAGAGCATATACTCATTAGCGGACGTGAAACCGAAAAACTTTTTCAGCAGCAGATACTCATTTTTTTCGTACTCCTCCGGCTGATAGTCTGACAGGGATTCGTCCGGATAGTCGATATAGCGCATATCAAACGCCTTTTCGATATCGCCGTAGCAGTCGTAATTGCCGTCAAGGTAAGTGTCAATATAGTCGTCGGCACTGCGTGAATTCCTCATGTCAGCCATAAACTGTTCAAAGCTGTAAAGATTTGCATTGCTTACGCTTTCACTGTAAATTTTCTCCGCTTTGTCAGAATACTGTGACGGTATCACATAATATTTGCTGTCAAAATACATAACATAACATTGATTTTCCTCGTAATAGCACGGCGACGCATATTTCATAAGTTCCAGAGTCTGTTCAAAGGTGAGAGAGCGTGACAGATTATCCATAGTACTTGTATAGCCGAACGACGCTGTTATATTTTCCCTGTTAAAGCTTTTGTAGCCCTCCGGCGGATAGAGAATGCTTTGGCTTACTCCGTAATAATCTTCATAGTTCAACTGCTTGTATCCCTCATGGGTTCGCATAAAATCAAGGGTTCTGTCAAAGCAATCCCTTATTGGATAATATCCAACCCAGTAAACCACCTTTGAAGTCAGGAATTCTTCTTCTGTGGTTTCAAGGTAATCCTGTTTATAGCACTCCTTAAACTCCTCTGCCTCTTCTTTGCTCAGCGGAATTTCAGCAGAAGATACATAGCTTTCCAGCAATGAGTAATCAAGAACATAGCTTTTCTTTACTGTTTTATTGTTTATATGTTCAGTACGGCAGATATTATCCATCATTTCTTCTGCTCTGTATTCGGCAAGTTCTTCTGTGGAATCAAGAATGAAAAGCTGTTTTAACTGTTCAAAGCTCAGCATATAACTTCTCGTTGTAGTACCGCCGGTTTTCAGATGAAATTTAAAGGTCACGTTATATACAGGATATTCATACATATCAACATAATTATCAGCATAATCATAGTCTGACGTATAATATGTATCATCGAATATTCCGTTATCATAAGTATATTCGTCATATACCTTGCTGTTATACGTTTCAATAGCCTGTTTCTGGACGTCAATAACTCTTTCGATAACCTCTTTTTCCTTGTATTCAATATATTTTCCTTTGACGCAGTCATCATAGTAACCGCCATAGTATGAACTGTTATACTGCATTACATTGTCGATACCGCTGTAGTTCACCTCAACGCTGCTTACACGAGAGGGCGAATAGGTTTTGTCCTGAACGCCGAAACCGTGAGTGCCGACAGCAGTTACGCAGAGAATGAGTATTCCCGCCATGGTAACGCCGTATCTTATAAAGGACTTGTATATCTTCTTAAAGCCTCGGTTGGTTATTACCTCGAATATCATATATATGATAAGTGAGAATATTATAGTAGGAAATACTGTGGAGAAGTCATATCTTGCAAAAAGGCTTATTGCCATTGTGATAACGGTTATGAGAATGTAGTAAAGCACCTTGAAAGCGTAGGGCTTTGAAACGTCCTCGGCTTTTCTCCTGTGGTAGAGGAACATGGTCAGTGCGAAGTACAACACTGTGAACAGCAGGAAAAGAGCCACCCATTTTCCATATGTTGCGCCGTTTATACAGAAAAAGTCTGAATCATATATATTGTCTTCCTGTGTTTCCAGTACATAGAACATATATATTACTGCACCTATAGGACTTGTATATCCCAGCATCGGCGTAACAGTTTCAAAAACCGGAACGCCGTAGAGGTTTGCAAAGAACATTGCGGCAACAACCCCAATTCCTCCCGGAATAAGACCATTTATCATGAAAATGTTCATAATGCTTTCAAAGAGAGTACCGCAGCAGCACAGCACCAGTACAGACAGTGTGTAAAGCATTGTCATAACAAGCAATCCGGCAAATTCACCCTGCCAGATAATCGGCATTATGGACTTTTCCTCTCCGAAAACCTCATTCATAGCCGGAATACATATTATTCCTCCTAATATAATGAGATTGAAAATTATACAGCCTATAATGTAAGGGACTATGTAAACTGCAAGTCCGGAAATATAGTCGCTTAAAAACTTGTGCTTTTTCTTTATGGGCAGTGAGTAAATCATGTCCACCTGGGATTTTTTGTAAAGATAGCTGAAATTTGACACCGCAACGAATATTCCGCACAGTACTGCGGCGGCAAGACAGAAAACGGATATCAGCATAAACGCTGCGCCGGAAACTCCTATTTCACCCTCATTTGCGGCGGCAACCAGAAAAATTGTTCCCAGCAGCGGCAGTCCTAAAAGCTGTAAAACCGATATGAAAACCAGTATTTTGCGGCTGTTTTTTATGGACAGAATAAAGTTTTTTAAGAATCTTGTATCACTTTTCGATTTCAATGGCGTTAAAGTCATAGCCGAGCGCCTCCATTTCATAAATAAATATTTCCTCAAGGGAGAGTGGGAGAATGTCAAGTACTATCGGATTTTTCGGTTCAAGCTTTTTGCGTATATCCTCAACGTCACCCTTTGCAATGAGGTGGTACACGCTCTGGTTCTTCTCAAAATGCAGAAGTTCGATTCCAGTACCCGAAAGCTCTTCCTTTGAGTAGGACTGCGGCATTGAGGCGTCCGCCGCCTTGAACACTGCCTGTATCTTATGGATATTGCCTTTGACACTATCAAGTTCCCGTGAAAAGACAATATTTCCCTGATGGAGCAGTGCAACTCTGTCGCAGACCTCGTTTATCTCCTTTAAGTTGTGTGAGGAAATAACCGTTGTAAGCTGTCTGTCAATCATTGCGTCAACTAACATTCTCTTGACAATTATTCTCATAGTCGGGTCAAGACCGTCAAAAGCCTCGTCCAGCAGAAGATAGTCAGTCTGGCAGGCAAGGGCGGTTATTACGATTGCCTGTCGCTTCATTCCCTTTGAAAAGGTACTCATTTTCTTTTTCAGCGGCAGATTTATCGTTGAACGCAGCTTTTCAAACAGTTCCTCTGAAAATTCCGGGTAAAAGCATTTGTAGTAGTTTTTCAGTTCTTCAAGTGTATAGGTGGTAAACTGTATCGTTTCGTCGT
>CAMCMW010000031.1 GCA_945876155.1 uncultured Ruminococcus sp.
TGACAGTATGACAGGCACAGTTGATTTCGTAGCAAGTGAGCCATCTTCAAACCTGGGTCTTTCACAGGGCAGTTTCCTGCTTTCAGGCGGTACAGAGGGCGGCGAACAGACAGTTGCAGACCTTACCGGTATATCCATTGATGACAAGGGTATCATTTCTGCAACACACCCTACATTCGGACTGATGGAAATCGGTCGAATCGACCTTGCAACATTCGCAAACCCTGCTGGTCTGAGCCAGGTTGGTGATACATATTTTGCTGAGTCACAGAACTCCGGTGAGCCGATTCTTGCAATTGCCGGAACCAACGGAACTGGTGATGTCCTCGGCGGAACACTTGAAACATCAAACACTGACCTTGCCCACGAAATGGCAGACATGATTACAACACAGAGAGGTTTCCAGGCTTGTTCAAGACTTATCACAGTTTCTGATACAATGCTTGAAGAACTTATCAACCTCAAGAGATAATTAACTGATTGTTTAACATTCCGGATAACATGGAGGTTGTCCGGAATGTGAACAATATTAAAGGAGAGCGGAAAATCCGCAGATTGATATGATTATTTTAACTAAACTTAACGGTCAGAAATTTGCACTGAATTTTCATCTGATTGAAACAATTCAGGAAAATCCTGACACGACTATCAAGCTTTCAAACGGAAATGTGTATATTGTTGAAGAACCACTGGAAACTATTTTAAATTTGATAATAATGTATGAGAAAAAGTTTTCATGATTTTCTCATATTGAAAATAAATTAATTATGCCATATTAGAAAGGGACGTATAATAATGGATATTTTGTCTATTCTGGGTTTTATTTTGGGTGTTGGATTTATTCTTATTTCAATCTTGCTCGGTGATGCACCCGACGGCGGAAAAATGCTGATACCTAAGCAGCTTGAAGGATTTTTTGACCTGCCTTCAATTATGATTGTTGTGGGCGGTACTATTGCTGCACTTATGATATCTTTCCCGCTCAAATCTTTTGCAAAAATTCCGAAGCATCTGAAAATTATATTTGCACCAAAAAAATATAATCCTCAGCAGTATATTGAACAGATTGTTTTCTTTGCAAAGGAGGCAAGAATCAACGGACTTCTTGCCCTTGAAGACAAGCTTTCTGAAACTAAGGACAAGTTCCTTAAAAATTCAATACTGCTGGTTGTAGACTCTGTTGAGCCTGAAAAGGTAAGAACACTTCTTAACAAAGAGCTTGAATATCTTGAAGAGCGTCATGCCCAGGATATGGCATTTTATAACAAAGCGTCCGAATATTCTCCGGCGTTTGGTATGATTGGTACTCTTATCGGACTTGTAAACCTTCTTGCCAACCTTGAAGATACGGCAACACTTACTGCAAATATGGCAGTTGCCCTTGTTACAACATTTTATGGTACAATTCTTGCAAACCTTATTTTCAAGCCTATTGCAAGTAAGCTTAAAGCACGTCACGACGAGGAATACCTGTGTAAAATGATTATCAGCGAGGGTGTTCAGGCGATTCAGGACGGTGACAATCCGAACTTCATTCAGGAAAAACTTACCAGACTTCTCCCGTCTTACTCATTAAAGGGTGATCTTAAAAACGGAGGCAAATAAGTAAACTGAAAATACATATATAAGGAAGTGAAATGTATGGCAAAGAAAAATATGGACGAAGGCGGAGGCAGCTGGATGGATACCTATGGCGACATGGTTACTCTGCTGTTTACATTCTTTGTTATGCTTTACAGTATGTCGTCTATAAATGAGGATAAGTGGGCAGCGCTTGTACGTGCATTCAATATACACGGCGACGAAGTCGTTGACCAGATTGTTTTCGGCTATTCATCAGAAGACGGCTCTGAACCTTTTGAAAATGAAAACGACGGCAATGCAGTTGGCAAGGAAAATGAAAGACCAGTAAATACCGACCTTGATGAACTCTTTATAAATATTCAGAAATATGTTCAGGACCATGAAATGCAGGATAGTATAAGCATCAGTCAGGGAGATACGGGACAGACATCAGGAGAAGATGATGCACAGGCTGAAAATGAAAAGCCTTACAGTATGTCGGGAGACCAAGCAAAAAACATTTATATCCAGTTCAAGAACGACGTACTTTTCAAGCCTGATGAGGCGGTGCTGAGAGAAGAGGCAGAAGATGTAGTACAATTCCTGGGAGAATGCCTGGAAAGCGTTGAACCGGAAGTTGCAATGATAATCATTAAAGGACACACTGCTATAAGCCCGTCATCAATTGTGGATTCACGTCTGCTTTCATCTGACAGAGCAAGTACCATTTCAAATTTCCTTGAAAATGATTTTGATATACCGTCAAACAAGCTTTACCCGATAGGCTTGTCCGGCGACTATCCGATTGCAACAAATGACACAGAAGAAGGACGCCGCCAGAACAGACGTGTTGAAATCGTTATTATCAGTAAGGAAAGTGACCTTGCAAAGAGCGGTGAACTTCTGAAAATTCTTGGATCATCATTTGAAGCGTCAGCAGGAGATATTCAGGATATTGCAAGTAATTAATTATTCAGTCAGGGAGTCAGCAGATGAGCAAAAGTAAGAATAATCCGAAAAAGCAGGAAAATCAGAAAAATATTCCTAATTATAATTTTCCTCAGGTTTCAGTTTCTGAACAAAAAAGAATAAGGGATTATGATTTTAAAAAGCCTAAAAAATTTACTAAAGAACATCTAAGATGTCTGAATACTGTAAATGAGAATATTATCCGTATCTTTTCATCTAATATTTCAAGTATGCTCAGGGCATTCTGTGAGATTGAAATGCTTAAAATGGAAGAATGCAGATATATGGAGTACTTGAATACACTTCCAGATAAAACATTTATAGGGCTTATGAATATGAATATTGATGAAAGCACATCTGATGACTGTACAGTTATAGTACATTTTCCGTCCTCTGTAAACTACTTCCTTATTGACATACTGCTGGGCGGTGACGGTCACGGGCATAACCTTACACGAGGTTTTACAGAAATTGAAATTGCAATACTTGATAATTTCTACAAGAAAGTAACTGGATTTTTTGCCGAATCATGGAAAAACCTTATGGACGTAAACTGTGAGCTTTACGGACATGACACCTACCCGACGCTTGCACAGTTTATATCCCTTGACGACTCGGTAATCGTTCTTTCATTCCAGATAAAAATACGTGATATAGTTGATAAATTCAGCTTTTGTATTCCGTCTATCAGTCTGGACGAGATGCTGCGTTCGACTCTTACAAAAAATGCCAAAAGCAACAAGCAGGAGGACGAAAAGGATAAAATCAGGCGTGAGGCTATATCCGCTTCCCTCAATGATTCTGCAATGGAGCTTACAGCGGTACTTGATACGGTTATGCTTGATGTGCATGATATAGTCAGTCTTGAGGTTTCGGACGTTATTCAGCTGAAGAAAAAAATTGATGACAACATTATAATTACTGTTGAAGGGGAGCCTAAATTCAGCGCAAAGCTGGGGGACAGGAAGATAAAAAAATCAGTAAAGATCTGTGATATTGTATCAACAGCAGAAATAAATGAATTCAATAACATATAAGGCAACACCGCACAATTAACGGCTGACGCCTTTGCCGCACATCTGCTTGCATATTTTCCGTCATATCACACAAAAATCTTTTGACATACGCCAGTATGCCAGCAAGATTTTTATGCAATCTGCCGAAAAATCTGACGTCGCAGCTGCACGACAATAATTATGCGATATTGCCTTAAGTTCCGAAGGGAGTAAATTTATGAAAAATAATGCTAATATAGAAGATTCAATACTTGAAAGCTATGAAGAACTTTTATCAATGGGATTAAATTCAGCAGCTGAGATTTTTTCAAAGCTTCTGAATGCAGAAGTTTCTTTTGAATCTGATTTTATTGTATCAGAAAAAATTGAAGGTCTTGAATCTTTCGGAACTGAACCGGGAGTTGTCGTTTCACTTAATTTAAGCGGAGCGTTAATCGGTAAGGCTGCTGTTGTAGTACAGAATGTATATGCTAAAAATATCCTTAATTTCCTTATGAATTCTGATGAGGAAGATGACAGCGAAGAGGACGAGATAGATGAGATGGCAATGGGAACCGTCAAGGAGCTTATAGGTCAGATGTCTGCCGCTTTTGCTGAATCCCTTACAAACTTTTTTGGCTCGAACGTAAATATTGAGGCTGTTGAGGCATACGATCTTTCAGAAGAATGCTGGGAAATTGCAGAGGTTTTCGGCTGTTCAAATGATACGGAGATTTACAGCGTAGGGGTGAATTTTGAAGTCGGCGACCAGTTAAGCGGTTCATTTAATATTGAAGTTGACCAGGATACCTTTGATTTCACATCAAACAGACTTAATATGATTCCGGGCAGCGAGGCAGAAAGTGAATATCTCAATGCCATTGCCGGCGGAAATGACCCGATGAATCTCAATGCAGTTGCAGAGGCAAGAAGAGCCGGCAGACCAGTTTCAGTTATGAAGGATTCCATCAATGTTCAGTCTGCACAGTTCCCGAGCTTTTCAAATCAGGGAAGTGTGGGTGGAATGTCACTCCTTCAGGGCAACATGGACCTGCTGATGGACGTTCCTCTTAACGTTACAATCGAAATCGGAAAAACCCGTAAAAAAATGCGTGATATCATGGAATTTGCACAGGGAACTGTCATTGACCTTGAAAAACAGGCAGGTGCACCGGTTGATATTGTAGTAAACGGTCAGCTTATCGCAAGAGGAGACGTTGTGGTAATTGACGATAATTTCGGAGTCAGAATAACTGAAATTATCGGAAACAATACCTTTGCTCCAAAAGAATAATATTTGTTCCGGAGAATTACAGTGGAAGGAAATTCATTGATAAGTCAGATAGGTCTTGTTTTAGGAACACTTCTTGGAATAGCGCTTATACTTTATCTGGCATATATTTCAACAAAACTGCTGGGAAGAAAGCTATCAGTCAGGACCGGCAGCGGCAGAAAAATAAAAATACTCGACAGCGTTTCAGTGGGGCAGGGGAAATCGCTGATTATTGTCCAGGCAGGAGAAAAAACATTTCTTGTGGGTGCTGCATCAGAAAGTATCAATCTGATAAGCGAACTGGACAGTGACGATTTTGCTGAGCCTGAAACGCCGCCGGAAACCGGAATGGATTTTAAGACCGCTTTTAAAAAGGTACTTGAAAACAATTTCGGCAAAAAAAGCAATAAAGATAAGGAGAATGAAAATGACAGCGGTCAAACAAAATAAAGCTGCAAAAAAGAAACTTCTGAAATATATTATCAGCTTTGTTATATGTCTTGCAGTTGTTATTTTTTCATTTGTCATTCTTTCAACGGCAGTATCAGCTGAATCGTCAATAACACTTGACATAAGTTCCGGTGAGGCGGACGAAAATTCAAGCGTACTTGACATACTGTTCCTGCTTGCTTTTCTTGCACTGATACCGTCATTCCTTATGATGATGACATCATTTGTCAGAATTGTGATTGCACTTTCATTTCTGAGAAATGCAATAGGAACACAGACCTCTCCGCCGAACCAGGTGGTAATAGGGCTGGCATTATTTCTGACAATATTTATCATGTTTCCGGTCTTAAAGGAAATAAAGCATGAGGCGTATGACCCATATCAGGCGGGGGAGATAACAATTGAAGAGGCAATAACTGAAGGTTCAAAGCCGCTGAAGACATTCATGCTCAAACAGGTATATGAAAAAGACCTTGATATGTTTATCAGCCTTGCGGATAACCGTGGCATGATAGACGCATCACAGATTCAGAACCGTGATGACCTTACAGGACTAAGTCTTTTTGTAATTGTTCCGGCGTTTATGACAAGTGAACTGAAAAGGGCATTTCTCATAGGCTTTTTGCTTTACATACCTTTCCTGCTGATAGATCTTGTTGTGTCAAGTACGCTTATGTCAATGGGTATGGTAATGCTGCCGCCGACAACAATTGCTCTGCCGTTCAAGCTAATGCTGTTTATAGTGGTTGACGGCTGGAATCTGCTGTTTGAATCGTTGATTGTAAGTTTCAGATAGGAGTGTGAAAAATGGATCAGGGAGAAGTACTTCAGATATTTCGTTCCGCAATGTATGTGGCAATTAAAATAGCTGCTCCGCTGCTGATTGTCAGTATTGTAATCGGACTTGTTATTGCGATTTTTCAGGCGGCAACGCAGATACATGAACAGACTCTGACATTTGTTCCTAAAATACTTGTTCTGGGACTTATGCTGCTGGGACTTGGTTCATGGATGATAACAACATTTTCAGAGTTTTTCACACAGATATTTGATCTGATAGCCGGAATCTGAGGATAAAGCTTTGGGTGAACTTAGTTTAATACTTAATAATATAGATATATACTTACTTGTGTTTGCAAGAATGGCGGGTATCATTATATTCAATCCGCTTTTGTCAAGAAATACTATACCGGCTGTGCTGCGTGCAGCAATTGCATTCGGTGTCACGATTCTTATAGCACCAATGGTTCCGCTGCCGGAAAATTACGATTCCGGAATGGCTGATTTTCTGATATATTTCGGAAAAGAAATGTTTATAGGATTTCTGCTTGGATATGTGTTTAACGTCTTTTACTATATGCTGATGACAACAGGTGACATACTGGATATGAGTTTCGGACTTGCAATGGCGAAAGTCTTTGACCCGGCAACAAATATTCAGTCTGCTTTTACGGCAAATATGCTCCACCTCCTGTTTATTTTATATTTCTTTGCAACAGACAGCCACCTTGTCCTGATACAGACTGCAGTTCAGTCGTATGAGCTGTTTTCGGTGGGGGCTGAGAAATTATCCGTTCTTTCAGCCTGTCAGTTTGCGGTGGATATATTTGCAAATGTATTCGGACTGGCAATGAAACTTGGCTTTCCGTTTATAGCAGTTGAGCTGTTACTTGAAATCTGTATGGGTATTCTTATGAAACTTATTCCGCAGATTCATGTATTTGTTATTCAGTATCAGTTCAAGATTTTACTTTCACTGCTCATGCTGTATATACTTGCAAATCCTATATCTGTTTTTATAGATAATTACATAATTATTATGTTTGATAATATAAATGAAGCGCTAAGTGCAGCAGCAGGATAGCGCTTTCAGAGCTGACCATAAAGGGGGAATGAGGCTTGCCGGATTCATCGGAAGAGAAAACCGAGAAAGCCACTCCGAAAAAACGTACCGACCAACGAAAAGAAGGTAACATTTTTCAGAGTAAGGAAATTATAATAGCATTTTCCCTTATTGTAACTTTTTTTGCATTCCGTCTGTTGTATTCGATAATAAAGGAAACACTTGCTGATTTTATGGAGGCATTTTTTTCACTTATCGGTACGCAGAAAACACTTGAAATTTCAGATACCTCAAAATTTTATATAGATGGGTGTATTGCATTTGTAAAAGCGGCAATGCCAATGCTGCTGATTGCAGGTGCGTCGGCAATTATTGCAACAATAGCCCAGACAAAAGGACTTGTGTCATTTAAGTCAATAAAGCCGAAATTCAGCCGTATGAACCCTTTGAACGGACTTAAAAATATGGTGTCGCTGAAGGGAATGGTTGAACTTTTAAAGTCAATACTTAAAATCATACTGCTCTTTTATATTATATATTCATGTTTAAAAGGCGAGATAAATACTTTGCCTAAAATGTTTGATATGTCTGTGGAAGAAGTAGCCGGGGCATTGGGGAAGATTCTCTGGGGAATAATCACGAAGGTTACAATTGCATACGCTTTTGTTGCCGGATTCGATTACCTTTATCAGCGCTGGAGCTACGAAAAAAATCTTCGTATGACAAAGCAGGAGGTAAAGGAAGAATACAAAATGACCGAAGGTGACCCGAAAATCAAGGGACAGATAAAACAGAAACAGCAGGCTATGGCAAGACGTCGTATGATGCAGGCAGTTCCTGAGGCGGATGTGGTAATCAGAAACCCGACGCATTTTGCAGTTGCGCTTAAATACGATTCCAAAAAATGCAATGCACCTGTTGTTATTGCAAAGGGTGTTGACAGTCTTGCACTTAAAATTGTCGAGATTGCTCAGCAGAATAATATAGTTATTATGGAGAACCGACCCCTTGCAAGGGCGCTTTATTCTGAAGTTGACCTTGACAGAGAAATTCCGGCGGAATTTTATAATCCGGTTGCGGAAGTTCTTGCTTATGTATACAGCCTGAAGGAAAAGGATTTGAAAAAGAATTGAAAAAACTTCTTAATTTTTTTACTAAGAACGTTGTTGCGGCGTTTGTCGTACTGATCGTTTTTCTGATTATTATACCGCTGCCGACAGCAATACTTGACTTTATGTTTATTATGCAGCTGGGACTTTCTCTCATTGTCCTTCTTATGACAATGTATGTTAAGAATGTACTGGAATTTTCAGTATTCCCGACCCTGCTGCTCCTTACAACTGTGCTGCGACTGGCGCTGAATATATCTTCAACCCGTTCGATTCTTTCAAACGGCGGTTATGCCGGCGAAGTAGTAAAGGTATTCGGACAGTTTGTTATCAGGGGCGACGTTGTAGTCGGCCTTGTAATATTCCTTATTATCGTACTTGTTCAGTTCCTTGTTATTACCAAGGGTGCTGAGCGTGTATCAGAAGTATCTGCAAGATTTACTCTTGACGCTATGCCCGGTAAGCAGATGGCAATTGATGCCGATTTAAGCTCCGGACTCATCGACGAGCAGACTGCAAGGCAGCGCCGTTCAAATATCCAGCGTGAGGCAAGCTTTTACGGCGCTATGGACGGTGCGTCCAAGTTTGTAAAGGGTGACGCAATCATGTCAATTGTCGTAACCTTTATAAACCTCATAGGCGGTATTGTAGTTGGTCTGTTAAATGGCGGCGGAAATTTCGGCGATATTATTCAGACTTACAGCGTTGCCACAGTCGGCGACGGTATGATGTCACAGATTCCGGCACTTCTTATCTCCGTTTCAACAGGTATGCTGGTAACAAGATCGGCATCAGAGGACAACATGAACGCAGACTTTTCAAGGCAGTTCATATCACAGCCGAGGGTACTCCTGCTTGCAGGTATTGCACTGCTGTTCCTCATATTTATCGGATTTCCGCCGGTACAGCTTATTCTGCTTTCAGCGTTTCTTATCACCATGTCATTCCTGCTTACAAGAACAGAGAAAAAGTATGCAGTAGAAGAAATTGAGGAAGAAATTCCGGAAGAGCAGATTACCAGTGAGGCAGAATATTACAGGAATATTGATAATCTTTACGATCTGCTGAATGTTGAGCAGATAAAAATTGAATTCGGTTACAGTCTGATACCGCTTGTTGATGAAAACAGCGGCGGTAACTTCCTTGACCGAGTTGTCATGTTCCGAAAGCAGTACGCTATGGAAATGGGTATAGTTATACCGCCTGTTCAGCTGAAAGACAGCGGACAGATAAACCCGAACCAGTATTCTATCTGCATCAAGGGCGAAGAGGTCACAAGAGGTGATATACTTGTTGACCATTATCTGGCACTTGCACCGTCGGAAGAAGAAGACACTATTGACGGTATCGACACAATTGAACCAGCATTTGGCATAAAGGCTAAGTGGATAAGCGAGGATAAGAAGGTCAAGGCAGAACTGCTGGGGTATACCCTTATTGACCCTGTTTCGGTTATTATCACACACCTTTCAGAGGTTATAAAGGCTCATGCTTATGAACTTGTCAACCGTGCTGAGATAAACAATATGCTTGAAAATCTTAAGAAAACAAACGAGGCCATTGTCAATGACACTATTCCGTCAGCAGTCACTATCGGAGAACTTCAGAAGGTTATCTGCCGTCTGCTTCAGGAACAGGTACCAGTCAGAGACCTTGAAACAATTCTTGAGACACTGGGTGATTACGGCCCGAAAATCAAGGACACAGATATGCTTACTGAATATGTACGTCAGTCACTGAAACGTACTATTTCACATAAGTTTGCCGAGGCAGACCAGCTTAAAGTTATCAGCCTTGACGCAAAGGTCGAGAACCTTATTATGGGTTCAGTAAAGAAAATGGATAACGGTTCTTATCTTGCACTTGACCAGGAGAGTATTCAGAACATTGTCATTGCGTCCACAACCCAGATTGACAGAATCCGTGACCTTGTTCCGTCACCGGTTATTCTTACATCTCCGATTGTCAGAATTTACTTCAAAAAGCTTATTGACCAGTTCTGCCCGAATGTAAACGTGCTTTCATTCAATGAAATTGACTCAAATATCCAGATTCAGGCACTGGGAACAATAGAAATCTGATTTTTTTAATGTTTTACTTGTCAAATGGAATTTTTTATTGTATAATAATAATTGAGGTACTGTACAAAAAACTTTGAGAGCTTTTTTGAAACAGTATTGTCTGAAAAGGG
>CAMCMW010000032.1 GCA_945876155.1 uncultured Ruminococcus sp.
ACCGTACTGTTGAAGATCTGACATATTCTATCCCAGACCTTACAAATGAAACAGCTGAACAGCTAATAAGTACCTTTGACAATGCAATAATGGCAGACTGGCAAGGCGATTCTATTAAAAAAATAAGGATAAAGAAAGCCCTTTATGACATTCTCGATGATGATGATAAGACTGAAAAGGCTTTTAATTCAATTGCTAATATGAAGTATAACTATAAAGTGCCGCAGCCTGAACCAGCAGTTGATGTTACTGCACAGAAACTTGATAAAGCAAAATATCTTATCAACAGCTTTTGCGAAGCAGAGTATGATGGTAAAGCAGATTTTAGTGACCTGCACAATATCAATATTGCGTATACCACACTGACTGATGATGAGTTGCCCATTCAAGTGTCGGCTGACCTTATCGACTTTAAGATTACTTATGAATTTGACAGCGAGATTTTCAATGTCGAACAGTATAAAAGTATTGACGATATGATTGAAAATGCACTATCATCACTTGACTTCAATGAACTTATTTCTGTTCCTTATAGCGTACTTGACAGACATATAGACAAAGAGGAACAAACAGTTGACCTTATGAGTGCAGAACAGACTGATGAAAAAATTGTTGCTGCTCTCGATAGTGAACCAGAACATCATGTTTTCAATAAAGGCAATAACTTCACAATCACGGATAATCTCATAGTGAGTGGCGCAAAAGCAAAATTCAGAGCCAATATTGCAGCTATTGAAACTCTTAAATCCATTGAAGCTGAAAAACGCAGCGCAACTCCTGAAGAACAGGCAACTATGTCCCACTATTCCGGATGGGGAGGACTTTCGTCAGCTTTTGATGAAAGCAAAACTGAATGGGCAGATGAGTATGAACAGCTGAAGGAACTGCTTACTGATGAGGAATATGAATCAGCAAGAGCATCAGTTCTGGATTCTTTCTATACACCAACTTTTATTATAGATTCTGTTTATACAGCTCTGAACAATATGGGATTTGAGGGCGGAAATATACTTGAGCCATCACTTGGAATAGGTAATTTTCTCGGAAAAATGCCGGAGGATATGTACGATAAATCCAGTATTTACGGCACAGAACTTGACAGCATTTCTGGTCGTATTGCAAAGCAGCTTTATCCCAATGCAGATATCACGGTAACCGGGTTCGAGAAAAAGGATTTTCCTGATAATTTCTTCGATATAGCTGTTGGCAATGTTCCTTTCGGAAGTTCAAAAATACCTGACAGAAGATATGATAAGTATAATTTTGCAGTGCATGATTATTTCTTTGCAAAAACGCTTGATAAGGTTCGCCCCGGCGGTATTGTTGCATTTGTTACGTCAAAAGGTACTCTTGATAAGGCAAATCCGGCTGTAAGAAAATACATTTCCCAGAGAGCAGAACTGCTGGGAGCAATCAGACTTCCTAATACTGCTTTTAAGTCTTATGCCGGCACAGAGGTTACTTCAGATATAATCTTTTTGCAGAAACTTGAAAGAATGATTGACATTACACCTGAATGGGTATACACAGGAACAGATTCAAAAGGTTTTTCCTGCAATCAGTATTTCATAGATAATCCTGATATGATTTTAGGTGAAACTGTTGAGGGTAACAAGCTTTACGGAAAAGGTACTATGGTAATTCCGTTTGAAAATTCTGATTTAAAGGAACAACTGCAAAATGCCATATTAAAGATAAATGGAGAATACAGAAAGGAAAAGGCTGTAATTGCTGGTATCAAGAATGCAGACGAAAAAGCTGTTTCTGTCCCTGAAGTACTTCCGGCTGACCCGGATGTCAAGAATTTTACATACACAGAAATTGACGGTAAAATATTTTATCGTGAAAACTCTGTAATGACTGAAATAAAATTTAAGGGAAGAAAGCTTGAACGTATAAAGGGTATGGCTGCAATAAATAAATGTGTAAGAGAACTGCTTGATATGCAGATTGCCGGATATACTGATGAGACAATAAAAGAAAAGCAGTCTGAGCTGAACAGCCTGCATGATTCATATATAAAAAAGTATGGTCTGCTTAATTCGCAGATAAACAAAAGCACATTCAAGGAGGACGTTTCACTTCCTCTGCTCCTGTCCCTTGAAAAGGTCAAGGACGGAAAACTTGTGAAAAAAGCTGACATATTTACAAAGAGGACAATCAGACCGCCTGTTAAGATTACTCACGTCGATACAGCGGTAGAGGCACTTGCAGTATCAATTTCAGAAAAAGCCTGTGTTGACCTTGGATTTATGGGTTCGCTTATGGGCGGTTCTGAAAAAATTGAACAAATTAAATCAGACCTGAAGGGCGTTATATACAAAAATCCTGAAAAGGGTGATGATGAACTGTCCGGATGGGAAACTGCTGACGAGTACCTGTCAGGCAATATTCGTGAAAAGCTTGCTGCAGCAAAGAAAGCTGCTGAAAATAATTCTGTTTATGCAGAAAATGTTCAGGCTCTTGAATCTGTTATGCCGGAGCGTATCGAGGCAGGAGAAATTAATGTTAAGCTTGGAGCGCCGTGGATTGATGAGAAGTTTGTGGCACAGTTTATATATGAAATACTTGAAACGCCTAAACGTATGCAGTCTTCGCCGTTTAATACAGCCTGTATTGATGTTCAGCATTCTGTTAAGACAGCTTCATGGGTAATCACAAACAAAAGCTTTGACAGCCGCAATGTAAAAGCAAACGTCACATATGGTACAAAGCGGATAACCGGATATGAAATTATTGAAGACTCTCTAAATCAGCGTGACAGCACAGTTAATGACCGTGTTGAAGATGAGGACGGAAAGGTACATTACGTTCTTAATCATAACGAAACAGTACTTGCACGTCAGAAACAGGAGGCAATTAATCTGGCATTCCGTGAATGGATATTTAAAGATCCGGAACGACGTGAGTATCTGGTAGAAAAATACAATGTACTGTACAACAGCATACGTCCGAGAGAATATGATGGCTCTCATCTGACATTTGTAGGTATGAATCCGGAAAAGGAACTCAGACCGCATCAGAAAAACGCAGTTGCACACGCTCTTTACGGCGGTAATACGCTGTTTGCACATGAAGTGGGGGCGGGTAAGACCTATGAAATGATAGCAACGGCAATGGAGGGAAAACGTCTCGGACTTTGCAGTAAATCACTGATTGCAGTACCGAATCATCTGACGGAGCAGTTTGCAAATGATTTCATGGAACTTTACCCGAACGCAAATCTTCTTGTAGCCGGGGAAAAGGATTTCAAAAAGGAAAACCGTCAGAAACTGTGTGCTAAAATTGCAACAGGTGATTTTGATGCTGTAATTATAGGACATTCTCAGCTTATAAAGATTGGTGTTTCTCCGGAACGTGAACAGGAATTTATTAAACAGCAGATTGAGGAGGTTACGGCTGATATTGCCGAAATTAAGGCTCAGAATGGCGAACATTTCACAATAAAGGAAATGGAAAAGACTAAAAAGGACATGGAGGCACGTCTTAAAAAGCTTAATGACCGTACTGTCAAGGATGATGTAATAACCTTCGAGCAGTTAGGTGTGGACAAGCTGTTTGTTGATGAAGCGGATATGTTTAAAAATCTGGGACTGTCCACAAAAATGCGCAATATCAGCGGAGTATCTGCTAATACCAAAGTACAGAAAACTCAGGACTTGTATATGAAATGTCAGTATCTTGACGAATTGACAGGCGGTAAGGGAATTGTCTTTGCAACCGGAACTCCGGTGTCGAACAGCGTATCAGAAATATTTACAATGCAGAGATATTTACAGGCTGACTTGCTCAGAAAAAATCGTCTTACACATTTTGATGCATGGGCTGCAAGCTTTGCTGAAAAAGTTACCAAGCTTGAGTTTGCACCTGAAGGAACAGGTTTCAGGCAGAAAACAAGACTTGCAAAGTTTTATAATCTGCCGGAGCTTATGACTATGTTCAAAGAGTGTGCTGATATTAAAACCGCTGCCGACCTTGACCTTCCAACGCCTGAATGTGAGATACATAATATTTCTGTAAAGCCGACCGAAACTCAGAAGGGACTTGTTAAGTCACTTGGCGAACGTGCGGAGAGAATACATAATAAGGCTGTTACCCCCGATGTTGATAATATGCTTAAGGTGACAACGGACGGTAGAAAAATAGGTCTTGACCAGCGTCTTATAAATCCATTGCTGCCCGATGAACCGGGTACAAAGGTTAATGCCTGTATCGAGAACGTATTCAGAATCTGGAACGAAACATCTGAAAACAGAAGTACTCAGCTTATTTTCTGCGATTACGGTGTACCGTCTGTACAAAAGAAGAAAAAGGATAAGGACGGTAATATTATTACGGAAAATGAGGAAGATTTCTCAAAATTCAATGTGTATGACGATATCAGAAGTAAGCTTATTGCAAGGGGAGTTCCTGAAACTGAAATTGCATTTATCCATTCTGCTAAAACAAAAGAGGCGAAGGAAAAGCTTTTTGAAAAGGTGAGAAATGGAGATGTTCGTATACTGATAGGCTCTACATCAAAAATGGGTGCCGGAACTAATGTACAGAATCGTCTGGTGGCATCTCATGACCTTGACTGTCCGTGGAAACCAAGAGATATGGAACAGCGCCGTGGACGTATGGTAAGGCAGGGAAATGAGAATAAAAAGGTACATCTGTACAGATATGTAACACAGGATACCTTTGACGCATATCTGTTCCAGACGCTTGAGAACAAGCAGAAATTTATTTCGCAGATTATGACTTCCAAAACCCCGGCAAGGAGCTGTGACGATATAGATGAATCAACTCTGAGTTATGCAGAGGTAAAAGCACTGTGCGTTGCAAATCCTCATATCAAGGAAAAGATGGAACTCGATATTGAAGTGTCCAAACTTCAAATGATGAAGTCTGCGTTTATGAATACGCATTACAGACTTGAAGATGATGTTCTGAAGAGAATACCGGAAAAGATTGCTCAGGAATCTGAAAAGCTGAGATGTATGGAAACTGATGCAGAAGCTGCTGCAAATTATCCTGTCAGATATGATGAGGAAGGAAATGAAACTTTCAGTCCTATGACGGTAAATGGTATTGAGTATACCGAAAAGCAGCAAGCCGGTGATGCTCTTATTAAAGCAGCAGTGCAGTCAGCAGTTGGAAATAGCAACAAGGCAGTTCCAATAGGTGAATATAAAGGATTTAAGCTTGAGGCATTTGCTGACAGTTTTGATGGCAGTATAAAGCTTTTCATAAAAGGCAGCACAGGCTATTCTATAACTATGAGTGAAAGTGCAAGCGGAAACATTATCAGAATTGATAATGCAATAGGTGCAATAAGCAAAAAGATAGAGGAATGCCGTGAAAGAATTTCCGAACTTAATATATCACTCGAAAATTCTAAAGCAGAACTTTCAAAGCCATTTCCGCAGGAAAAGGAACTTAAAGAAAAACTTGCACGTCAGACTGAACTTTCATATCTGTTAAATCTGGATAATGCTGAAAAGCAGCAGGAGCAGTCAAAGCAGAATGAATCTAACAAAAATCGTGAGAACGATATTGAAATTTAATAAGAAGGACACCAGTTCGCCATTGGCGAATTGGTGTGGTTTTTGTTTCTGATAGGAAATAAATTGAACCGCCTGCCGTTATATTCAATTACCTTAACCCCAATAATAAGCTAATAAAAAAGGAAGTCAATCTGTGAATGACTTCCTTTTAAATTTATTTACCACATAACATAAATATCATAATTATCATGTCCGAGATTATCCCACTTGATGGTGAAGTAGCCATATTCAATGACATCTTCATCAGTATCCCCATTCATCTTCCACTCACGAACAGCTGAACGTATTTGATACATTAAATCATCACCAATGTTTTCAGCTGTGGTTTCGTAGAACAATGGCTGCCAGCCCATCTGAGATACATAATAATTCAAGTCGGATATAAAAGTTGAAGGAGCATTCCATGAAAAGCCGTTCCATTCGTCCACGCTGTCATCAAAAGTAATATGCTCTTTAGGAATTCCATAAACTCCAGCCTGATAGATAATACAGTCGTTAGCATACTTCTTTATGCCTGCCATTGTGCTTGTATCATAATTCTTTACATCGGGTTTCTTTGGCTTTGGCTTTGGCTTGGTTACAGGGTTAGTCAACTCAGGTATAGTAGGTGGGTTAAGTTCCATGTTAAGCTTTGCACTCCATACTGCATCGTACAAATCTATAATATTATTATTGTCAGATGTATTCATCATGAAATCTTCAAATGAATTTCCTACTTCACAGTTGCCGTACATGATTTTTTTAGATATTTCAATTATATCGTAAAGATTTACTTTAAAATCCAAATTGGAGTCACCATGAAATCCGATTTTGACATCTGTACTGAAGGTTGAATAGTACGCAACGTTTTCGTCATTTTCGTTTTTGGTAAAGTACTGAACATTGTATTCGATATTGTAATCGAAGGTTTCGCCGTCATAAATTTCGGGGGTTTCATTAAATGTTACCTCAGTCTGGTCTGTGACGTCAATACCATTGTATGTTACTACAATGCCAGTTGAATCAAAAGAACTGCTGTCCGAAAAGTAGAATTTCTTCATCTGTGAATCATCAGCACACAGTCCTGAATTGTCTTTTGTTTCTGCGGTAGTCTGAATTGTTTCATCAGACTGCTCTGTTGTAGTTTCTTCAGCTGAAACAGCTGTAAATGCTGCACAAGCAATTGTAATTATTGCTGTGATAATAAATAAACTTCTCTTTTTCATACCATTTACCTCCATGAACATTGTACCGTATTTTGGACAACCCGTTAATTAATGTCAGCGTATTTACCGGAATAAATTGTTTCTGCAACTTTTTTAATGTAGTGGTCACAATTGAATTCCATTTCTTCGTAAATATACTCGCTGCAATGATTGACAGTATATTTGATACATTCTTCCTTATTACCGTTCGGGTAATCCTCAATGTAATCTTCAATGATTGAGCCGATATAGCTGCTGTATTCTTCGTCAAACCGTTCAATAGCAGGTTCAGCATCACGGTTTTCCCACTTTTTGTCCACATACTGTTTCATCAGCTTTTCAGGCTCAGTTTCCTTGCCTTTCTCATTAAGGCTTACCATATCTTCAATCATGATTGAAAGATAGGCTTCAAGCGTTAAATCAAGCTCATACGCCTGTTCCTTTAAAACCTCAAGCTTAAAATCGTCAAATTCTAATAACATATCAAGTGTCATAATTTTTTCCTCCTTAATTTTAATTCGCCAATGGCGAATAATATTTTTATACATATAAAAATTATTCAACTGTGTATTCTTCTATAATTTCAGAGTCGAAGTAATCACCTATATTATAAGTGAGATAAACATCACGCTCTACCTCAAAATCTTTGCTACTTACGATTATTTCACCATTGAATTCATATTCAATCCCAATTGTGAGATAGTATCTTTTGGGTATATAAGTATCATTATCGTCTAATGCTATACCGTAGCATAGACTACCGCTTTCAGGATTATATAACATTCCTACACTACTTCCACCACTTATATATCCATCTTTAGCGTATTTATCAATGATTTCACCGGATGTGATATCATTTCTTATTTTGGCCATTTCAATGGCATCTTTTATGCCTAAAACGCTTTTACTAATTGAAAAAATAACAATTGTAGCTGCTGTTATCACAAAAATCACGATTACTGATACAAGAGCGATACCCATGATTTTATGGATTTTTTCTTCAGTGTTTGATTTCATTTTTAAATTCCTCCTTGAACTTAATTCCCCATTGGCGAATTATTTTTAAAACAGTCTGAATGATGCGGCATCAAACAGAAAATATGAAATATCACTAACCTTATTAAATATAAACTGTATAAAATCAGGAACATACATTGCCAGAAGCACAGCTCCGGACGTAATCAGAATTGAAATTAACGCTCCCATATTAAAGCCTATTGTGGCAAACATAGATACGGCAGCAAAGACAGCTGCTAATATTATAATCGTACCAATCAGCTTTAACAGTCCTGACAATAATCCGTTTACAGTAGTCAGTAAAAATAAAACAGCAAGAATTATTCCTCCTGTGATATATAACGCAAGCTTGGCAGAAAGCTTAAATGGCAGCAGTGATAATTTTAAAAGTAACATAATTTTTCCTCCTCATTTATTCGCCAGTGGCGAATTTTTTGACTTGACATTTATTATGGTTAATGCTATAATGTAAATGAAAAAGGTGACTGCGATAAGCGGTTCTCCTAAAATGGTTTAAGTAAAAGAACATACCGCCACCATTTGGACGTGAGGGCGGTATGTCTTTTTATTATATGTAAAAAGACCTTTACTTTTTCTTATTAAAAATAAGATAGCAAAGAGAGATAACTCCTGTGAGCATTGTGACAAATAAACATATGTCAGAGAATGTCATCATAGCTATCACCTCCCTTGTCGGGAGAAACCGCCTACCGTTATATGCAATCACCTTAACAATAATTATAGCATAAACGGTACATAATTGTCAATTTGAAGTCTTTTGATAAAGGCTTCTTTTTTTATTCGCCAATGGCGAATTACGTGTTTTCATCAAAGAAATATTCAAGTGCCCTTTCTATTGTGTCCAATATCTCTTTTTCGTCAGCATCTTCATCGAAATACTTTGAATAAAACTCCGGTTTGATTTTTACAACTTTTTTCTTCGGCTTAGGTTCTGTATTAAACAGTCTTACAACATCACGTCTGCTGATTTCCGGATTATCCTTAAAAACTTTTCTCAGTAGTGCAGCCCGCTTTGTATCAATCTTAAAAATCATTTCATTATCGTTGTTTGGATTCCTTAATATGCTGTAAATCATGATTTGACCATTTTCCGGTATATATGAAAGCTCAACTGCTGCTCTGACTGCAAGCTGCTTTGAATCAACCCACGGTTTAAGTTCAGGAATAAGCTTATTTATTCTTATAAGACGTGCTACGCTGTCCTTACTCAGACCGTATTCATCACCAGTAGCTGCAAGCTTGCTTTTGCCCTCTGAACTGCTGTCCAGAGCGCTCAGCTCATCAGCAATTGCATTTCTCTTTTCCTCTGAAAACAGTTCCGAGTGATATGCTGCAATAACTGCTGCCTGTTCAGATATTTTAATATCCTTAAATCCTCTCTGCAGAAGATTGGTAAATGCTATATATACTTTTGCATCTTCTTCGGAAAGATTTTCTTTTATTACTGCCGGTATGGTTTCCCTGCCGGCATCTCTGCTGCATCGGAATCGGTTGTTTCCGGCAAGGATTTCATATTTGCCCGGTTCATGGGTATCAGGTCTTACAATAATAGGCTGCATAACACCATATTTGCGTATGCTTTCAGTCATATCACTTCGCTTTTCATCGTCATACATTGTGAATTGGTGGTTATATGTATGATTGAGCATATTAAGCGGAATTTCTTTAATCTGATTTTCCTGTGACATCATTGCGCCGATATCAAATGTAGCAAGCATTTTAACACCTCCTCATAACTTCTTCGGCAAGTGCCTTGTACTCTTCGCCCAGTTTTGTTTTGTTAAGGCAAAGGCTGCGGTTTCTTTCAGAACTGTTGGCAGCTTCGACTGACTTGTGAATGACCGTATCAAACATAAGAGAATTGTACTTGTCCTGAAGTGATTCAGAAGTTGTTCTGCTCATGTTGGTGTTGTCAAACATGGTCGCAAGAACACCGCAATATTTAAGGTCCTTATTAATCGTTTCCCTTATCTGGTCACAGATATTTGTAAGGCTTGCAAGTCCTTCAAAAGCAAATTTCTGTGTCTGAACAGGAATTATAACGTTGTTTGAGGCAGTCAGAGCATTGATGAGCAGTATTCCAAGTGAAGGCAGACAGTCAATCAGAATGTAGTCGAAGTTACCGGTGTTTTCAGCTGTCAGAATTCTTTTCAGTACAGTTTCCCTTGAAAGGGCATTCATCAGATACGATTCAGCGTTTGCAAGGTTAATGTCAGAAGGAATAAAGCTGATTTTATTCTGCTCAGATATTCTGATACACTCCGAAAATTCTTCAGCGGAAATTTTCTGGTTGCCGGTAATACTCAGCATCATATGGCTGATAGTTGGCTTACCATCTCCCTCAAAGCCGAGATAGCTTGAGAGGTTCGACTGTGGGTCAAGGTCGATTAAGAGGACTTTGAAACCGTTAAGGGCAAGGGCAGTTCCTAAATTTAATGTGGTAGTGGTTTTTCCCACTCCGCCTTTCTGGTTTGCGATTGATATAATTTTACACATGATTATAATCTGCCTTTCTGCGAAAGGCACCAATCGGGTAATGAAAAGTGCT
>CAMCMW010000033.1 GCA_945876155.1 uncultured Ruminococcus sp.
GCGGCGTTCATGTAGAGTGCCGCCGACTCCATTTCAACCCCCAGAACATTCATTTTCTGCCACTTCGCAAGAGAATTGCTGTCGTCATAGAAAGTGTCGCTTGAAAGCACGTTTCCAACATGATAAGCCGCACCCTTTTCCTCTGCCGCCTTTACAGCACTGCTTAACAGACCGTATGACGCTGTAGGGGCATAGGTTCCGGGGAGATTAAACTGTGCGGCAAAATTTGAGTTTGTACAAGCGCCCATTGCGATTATAACGTCACGCAGATTCACAAAGTCCGCAATCGCTCCGGCAGTACCCACTCTTATAATGTTGTCCACGTCATATTCAGTAAACAGTTCATGGGTGTAAATGCCAATTGACGGAATACCCATTCCGCTGCCCTGGACGGAAATTTCCTTGCCCTTGTATTTTCCGGTGAATCCCAGCATACCTCTTACCTTATTATAGCAGACAGGGTTTTCAAGATAGGTTTTTGCAATGAATTCTGCCCTGAGAGGGTCGCCGGGCATGAGTACGGTTTTGGCAATATCGCCTTTTTCGGCACTGTTATGGGGTGTTGACATATATAAAACTTCCTTTCGGTTTAAATTTTGCATTTATACTTTAAAATATTATATCACGTCCGAAAAATATTGTAAAGCAATCTTACACGGGCAATAATCCACAAATATTTTATCTCAATTTGTACAATTGTACAAAAATTAAACTTTCATGCAGCAATCAGCACAGTTTCAGACACTAATATTATGAATCGGTTCAAAAGGGGGATTTAAACATGAATGATTTCAAAACTGACGCCGAATTAGCACGAAAAGGCGACACAGCAGCTTTTTCCCGACTTTATTCTATGGTATACAAGGAAATGTATCACACAGCATTGTACAATCTGAGAAGTCCGCACGACGCCGCAGACGCAGTAAGCGATACTGTTGCCGACGCTTTTGAAACAATTGGCAGACTGAAAAACGCCGAGGCATTCAGAGCGTGGATAATGAAAATACTTTTTGCAAAAATCAAAAAGCGGCAGAAAGAGTACATGAACAGTAACGCCGAACTGGACGAGGCACTTATCTACAACGAGGACTTTGATTTCGACAGTTCCGAGCTGAAAGACGCCCTTGATTCCCTTGACGAGGAGTCACGCACCATTCTTTCCCTTTCAGTACTGGGAGGCTATAAGAGTATGGAAATAGCGGAAATAAGCGGTCTGAAAGCCTCGGCGGTGCGCTCAAAGCTTTCAAGGATAAAAGCACAGCTGAGACTGAGCCTTTGCGAATGAAAGGAGATAAAGATTATGAGTGAGAAATATAATGATGAGAATGTAAAGAAAATACTCCAGTCTGAAAAAGTTCCGGAACGGCTTGAACCGGAAAACATCAAGAAAATGCTCGACAGCGGCAGTCACGCCGAAAACCGCAAAAAAATCAAGCACAGAAAAATACTCCGCATTGTTTCTGCGGCAGCGGCAGTTGCAGTTGTTTTAAGCACCTCCGTTTATTTTATAAAGCCAGTGCTTTATGATAAGGGTATTTTTTATAAGTCTGAGTGTTCTGATTCCATGTACTCAGTTGACTCTATGAAACCGGCGGCGCAGTACAGCGATGTATACAATTACTTCTACAAGTCCAGCAAATTTACTGAACTGAAAGATAAACTTTTCGGCGGCTTCTCAAACAAGAGCGATAACATGAATATGGAAATGGACATTGCCGAGGAAAGCGCAGCTGATGAAGAGGCTGACGATTTACCAAATTACGCATGGGAAAATGAGGATTACGGCAATGACAGTTCTTCGTTAAGCGATTCGGTCACAAACAATACTGATACAGGCGATGCAGATCAGCAGAAGGACTATTCCGACACATACAGCCAGGAAAACGGCGTTTTAGAGGCTGACATTGTAAAAACTGACGGAAACAATATTTTCTATGCAAGCGGTGACACTCTCTGCGTTTCACAGGTTGACAGCGGAAATTTCATAAATCCGTACAAAACCGATGTGTCTGATTTGCTGGGACTCAGCTATGACGGATTTATCCAGGATATGTATGTCTACAACGGAAAGCTTGTGGTTATCTGCCAATACTACGATTCAGCCTGGCAGGACGACTGCCTTGTTGAATATGCCTGGTATGAAAATGATAATACCTATACTGTAATATTCGATATCTCCGATAAGCTTACCCTTTCAGACTATTATGTTCAGGAGGGCCGCTACAATGATGTGCGCCTTATGGCGGACGGATACCTTTATCTGGTAACGAGCAAGGATATGTACGTTGATTATGACAACACGTCTGAAGAGGATTACCAAAAATATATTCCGCAGTACTATGTAGGCGAAGACGGCTGCTATATACCGCCTGAGGACATCATGATTCCAACCCAGGAGATAAAGGAAGTCTACAACTACATTTCATTTGTAAATGTGGCAGGACTGAACCTCAACAGCGAAACACCATGCCAGCCGGTTGACGCAAAGTCGATTGCAGGCTACGCAAACACTATCTACTGCTCACAGGATAATCTCTACGTCGTTGCCGGATATGACGAATCTGAAATCACACGCTTTGCGGTAAGCGGCGGAACGATTACACCTCAGGCGTCGGGAAAGGTAAAGGGTTACGTCAATGACCAGTTCTCCATGAGCGAATACAACGGCTATTTCAGAATTGCGGTTACTGAGGACACCTGGGAAGAATACAACGACCTTGCCGGAGAGGACAGCGCAGTTGCTTCCAGCACAATGGTTTCTCAGAAAAACAGCGTTTACGTCCTTGACATGGGTATGAACATTGTGGGAAGTATCGGGGATTTTGGTCTGAACGAACAGATAAAATCGGTGAATTTCAACGGTGACACTGCCTATGTGGTAACATTCCGCCAGACTGACCCACTCTATGCCATTGATTTAAGCGACCCGGCAAACCCTATTATACTTGACGAGTTCAAGATTACTGGTTACAGTTCATATATGCAGAAATGGGGCGACGGACTCCTTCTCGGTTTCGGCGCAGAGGCTGACGAATCCACCGGCTGGAATACCGGAGTAAAGATGACAATGTTTGACAACAGCGATCCGAATAATCTGCAGGCACTTGATTCAGCAGTTATATCAATGAGTGAAGGCAGCGGCTGGGTATTTTCCGAGGGTATTTATGAAAGAAAAGCCCTGTTTATCGACCCTGAGAAAAATCTTATCGGTTTCCCTCTTGAAATATATAATGATAACTGGGACAACTATTCCTATGTTAATAACAGCATAGTACAGTCCTATCAGTTCTACTCCTTTGAAAACGGCAGATTTGTCCGGAAAGGTGAGATAAAAAAGGATAATACATCAGACCTTTACTGGTTTGAGAATTTCAGACGAGTGGTTTATATAGACGGTTATCTGTATGCCGTTTCGGATAACGAATTCAAGTCCGCAGACGCTGAGACATTCTCAAAGACTGCTGTTGTGGATTTTGAAACTGACAGCTATAGTGAATACTGAAACATTAAATCTAACGGGCGACCAATGGTCGCCCCTACATAATAAACTGTCCATACGGAAACAAAAAATATGAAATTATACAAAAACTCCCCATCTTCCGAAGGGGAGTTTCTGCTTTTATTTTTACAGGATTATTTTCCGTAGTAAGCGAGCATATAGAGGTGCTTGAGTTCGTCAATCTTAGGCAGACGTGGGTTAGCATTTGTAAACTGGTCATTGAATGCCTTGTATTCAAGGTCTTCAAGAGCGTCCTCATAAACCTTAGGATCAATGTATGATCTCTTGTCCTTTTCTCCTGCTTCCTTGATTGTCAGCGGAATGTCAACAGTTGTCATAAGGTTTCTTACAGCGTCAGCAAGTGCCTTTACGCCTTCCTGAGTTGATGCGTTCTTCGGAACGAATCCCAGGTACTTAGCGATTTCAGCATAACGCTCAGGTGCAATATAGTGGTCGTACTTCGGCCATGCAGCAAACTTTGTAGGTGTCGGCTCGCCGTTGTACTCGATAACGTGCGGCAGCAGATAAGCGTTTGCAAGACCGTGAGGAATGTGGAACTCACCGCCCAGCTTGTGAGCCAGAGAGTGGTTAACACCCAGGAATGCGTTTGTGAATGCCATACCAGCAATACATGACGCATTGTGCATCTTCTCTCTTGAAAGCTCGTCAGCGTTTGCGTATGAGCTTGGGAGATATTCAAATACAAGCTTGATTGCGTGGAGTGCAAGAGCGTCTGTGAAGTCGTTTGCAAGGATTGAAACATAAGCTTCAATTGCGTGAGTCAGAACGTCAAGACCTGTAAATGCTGTTGATGCCTTCGGAACTGTGTAAACGAACTCTGGGTCGATGATAGCGATGTCCGGAGTAAGCTCGTAGTCAGCCAGAGGGTACTTCATGTTCTTGCTCTTGTCAGAGATAACAGCGAATGAAGTTACTTCTGAACCAGTACCTGATGTTGTCGGGATAGCAACCATCTTAGCCTTCTTGCCCATCTTAGGGAACTTGTAAACTCTCTTACGGATATCCATGAACTTCTGAGCCATGCCAACGAAGTCTGCGTCCGGATTCTCGTAGAACAGCCACATTGCCTTAGCTGCGTCCATTGCAGAACCGCCGCCGAGGGAGATGATTGTGTCAGGACGGAAGGTGTTCATAACCTCAGTACCCTTCTGAACTGTTGTAAGGTCTGGGTCAGGCTCAACATCGCTGAATACTTCGATAATTGGCTTGTTAGCGTTCTTGTGGAGCTGATATAAAACTCTTTCAACATAACCGAACTGAACCATACCAGGGTCAGCAACGATCATAACTCTCTTGATGTCAGGCATCTTTGCGAGATACTGAACTGAACCCGGTTCAATATAAATCTTTTCAGGAACCTTAAACCACTGCATATTCAATCTCCTCTTTGCAACCTTTTTCTTGTTGATGAGATTCTTAACTGTAACGTTTTCAGAAACTGAGTTTTTACCGTAAGAACCGCAGCCAAGTGTAAGTGACGGAGCCATTGCATTGTAAACGTCACCGATAGCACCGAATGATGCAGGTGAATTTACTACGATACGGCTTGCCTTCATTGTTTCGCCGTACTTTTCAATAATAGCTTCGTTTGTGGAGTGAATAACAGCTGTATGACCAGCACCGTGCTTGAGCATTTCTTCACACATTTCAAAAGCGTGGTCTGTATTGTCAGCCTTTACGACTGCGAGAACAGGTGAAAGCTTTTCAAGTGCCAGCGGATATTCTTCAGCGTTTGTACCTCCGATTTCAACGCAAAGTACCTTAGTTTCCTTAGGAATTGTGATACCAGCCTTTTCAGCAATCTGCCATGGATACTGTCCAACAACCCAAGGCTGAACTGCCATCTTTTCAACGTTGATAACAACGTCCTGAATCTTCTTTACTTCGTCAGGCTTAGCAAAGTAGCAGCCGTGAATCTTCATGAAGTCAACTGCTTCGTCGTAAACCTCTGTATCAATAATAGCAGCCTGTTCTGATGCACAAATCATACCGTTGTCGAATGACTTTGAAAGAATAAGGTCATTAACAGCCTGCTTGATTTTAGCTGTCTTTTCGATGTAGCAAGGTGTGTTGCCAGGACCAACGCCAAGTGCCGGCTTACCAGCTGAATAAGCAGCCTTAACCATTCCAGGGCCGCCTGTTGCAAGGATTGTAGCAACGTCAGGGTGATTCATAAGGCAGCCTGTAGCCTCGATTGACGGATGTTCAATCCACTGGATACAGTCCTTAGGAGCGCCTGCTGCAACTGCTGCATCTCTGATTATCTGAGCCGCTCTGATTGAGCAGTTCTGAGCATTCGGGTGGAAACCGAAGATGATAGGATTTCTTGTCTTCAGGCTGCTGATAGCCTTGAACATTGTTGTAGAAGTCGGGTTTGTAACAGGTGTAACACCGGCAACGATACCAACAGGTTCAGCAATTTCAAGGTAGCCTTCGTTTTCGTTGTCCTCGATAACGCCTACTGTCTTTTCGTGCTTGATTGAGTGCCAGATATACTCTGTTGAGAAGATGTTCTTTGTAACCTTGTCCTCAAAGATACCTCTGCCTGTTTCCTCAACAGCCATCTTAGCCAGTTCCATCTGAGCTGAAAGACCTGCAAGTGAAGCAGCCTTTGTGATTTCGTCGATCTGCTCCTGGTTGAAGTTCATATACTCGTCCAGTGCAACCTTTGCCTTGGCAACGAGTTCGTCAATCATTACCTTCGGGTCAACCTGCGGCTGCTCAGCTGTTGTCTTTGGTTCTTTTTCTTTAGCCATCTGAGTTTCCTCCTGTAAAATAAAAAATAAAATTTATTAAATTCATCTTTCAAATGGTTGTTAATTTCTTAACAATGTCATTATACCACATTGTTATTTTTTTGTCAATAGGCACACGAAAATAATTTATACTGAATTATATACATATTTTCGCCGATATTTCCGGCATTATGCCAAATAATTTTTTGATAAAACTTATAGGTAAAATTGTCCGGTCAGCTACTATTGAATCAATGGTTTTCAAGATACTCCTCAAATATCTCCGCAGCGTCCCTTACAAGCTCTGCACAGGGGCGTTTTTGGTAGTATTCAGCGGTTCTCTCGGACGGCACATAACTGCTGTCACTGCCCTCAAGTCCTAAAAGCTGACGGCAGACTATATAACGGTTGCGCTCCTTGAATTTTTCCGCAAGCTCCTGTATGCGCTTGTAATGTTCCTTTTTCGCCTCAGTATCTTTTGGGTCACTGTAGCCGTATTTCACACCGGCAGCCATAAACATTCCGCTTACAGCACCGCAGACTTCCCTCATTCTTCCCATACCGCCCCCGAAAGAGGAGGAAAGCATTACAGCCGTTTCAAAGTCCAGACCCAGTTCCTCGGCAAAAGCTCCGAATACAGCCTGTGAGCAGTTGTATCCGTTTTTGAAAAGTTCTACTGCCTTTTCTGATTTTTTCATGGTATACTCCTTAAATTTTTTCACCGCAATGGGGACAATAATCCGTCCATATTCCAAGCAACGGCAGTCCTCTGTGACAAAACGGACACCTTATGCGTATTACCCCCAGAATTATTCCAGCAAAAGCTATGCCGCCGCCTGTGCAGATAAAAATCATATACTTTTCACTGACCGCCGGTATAATAAGCGGCAGACCGGCAAAAATCAGTCCTGATAAAATAATACCGTGAGCTATAAGCCTTGAAATATTCGGATTTTTCATAAAATCCACCTCCATGCTGATTGTAACATGAAGATATTAAGTTGACGCTATAAACCTGTAAAATAACAGTTAAAACCAGTTAGGAATCTTGAACTGAACCGGCAGACCGTTTTTCATAAGAATATTAAGCTCTCCCTGGATAAGCGGCAGGAAGTAGTCAAGTGCCTGCGGAGTTACGTTGTTTCCCTGATTGTTTATCCACTCTTTCGGGAAAAGCTTCTCCTTGTTTGCCACATCTCCGGCGTCAACCGTAACTATCTCAGTAAAATACGGTCTGTCACTTATTCTCTTGAACGCCATCATCTTTCCGGTCTGACCGCTGATGGCAGCTTTAACAGCCTCCTCGCCTATTCTGACAGACTCGTCAATGTCAGTCTTTGAGGCAATATGGGACGCACATCTCTGCATAACGTTCAGTTCAATTGAGCGCACCTTACAGCCAATCTCATCTCTTACGATATTTTCAAGACATTTTCCGATACCGGAAAGATACTTGTGACCAAAGCTGTCGTTTGCCCCCGACTGGAAACCTTCAGCCGCATATTCGCCGTCGCTGAGTTTCAGTCCCTCGGAAACTGCGATAATAACCGCCTTGTGTTCTCCCAGCATTCTGCGGACATCTTCCAGAAAACGCTCCACGCTGAAGGGTGCTTCCGGCAGATAGATAAGGTGGGGGGCATTTTCGTCATTGGCTTTCAGAACACAGGTCGAGGCAGCCAGCCAGCCTGCGTCACGCCCCATAATCTCAACTATTGTAACAGATTTCACGCTGTATACCGAACTGTCCCTTGAAATCTCCTGAATGGTTGCGGCAACGTATTTTGCTGCTGAACCGAATCCGGGAGTGTGGTCGGTACACATAAGGTCATTGTCGATTGTTTTGGGTACACCAATAACTTTTATGTCAATATTATTCTTTTTAAAGTATTCAGACAGTTTCATCACCGTATCCATTGAATCGTTTCCGCCGATATAGAAGAACATATCAATTTTGTTCTTTTCAAAGGTCTGAACTATTTTGCCGTAAATCTCTTCGTCGTTTTCCGGCAGTTTGTAACGGCATGAGCCGAGTACTGTGGACGGCGTAAGCTTTAAAAGTTCCAGGTCCTCGTTAGTCCTGATAATCGTTCTCAGGTCAACCAGTTCATCGTTGATTATGCCCTCGATACCGTTGACAGAACCGTATATCTTGTCAATATCAGGACATTTTGACGCCGCTGTGAAAATACCTGCCAGTGACGCATTAATGGCGCAGGTCGGTCCTCCTGACTGTGCTGCTGCAATATTCATACTTTTATTCCTCCCCCGCTTTTGCGGATACCGTATATTTTAAGCGTGCGGTACGCTGTTATTTTTATAATTTTCCCTATCTATTATAA
Source organism: uncultured Ruminococcus sp. (assembly GCA_945876155.1). Classification (GTDB taxonomy): domain Bacteria; phylum Bacillota; class Clostridia; order Oscillospirales; family Ruminococcaceae; genus Porcipelethomonas. The sequence continues at coordinate 8,595 of CAMCMW010000033.1, forward strand.
TATATAATATAAAAAAATACAAGCCTTACTCTGCCCCTCTCATTGCAGAATAAAGCTTGTAACGAAATTAAGTTTGAATAGTAAAAAAAAGCTTAAATATACTGTCAGAGCCTCTCCGATATGTCCGGCAGTCATATCCCCTGAACAGATTACACAGAAATTTTCAGATCAATAAATAAACTATAGATAAATAAGCAGTAAAAAAAATGGATTGCAAAATACTCTTTTCCGACAAATATTTCACAATTCTTTTGGTAAAATAGAATAAATGCAGTGAATCTGATACATAAACCATCGTTTTGCCGATATTGTAAGCCCAGAACATTTACCAGTAGCAATCAAGAATACTTAATTTCAACAGTTATTATTATAATACCATAGTGCATAAAAATCAACAGATTATATTGCAGCTTTTTTGGACTTTATTGACATACGAAAAAACTACACCTTATACATATTACACAATTTTATTGTTAAATCAGTGTTATTTCTTGACTTTTGTAACTAAAATATAGTATAATATACTTGTAAAGTAAACGAAAGGGGGGACATAAAATGAACAATATTCAATCAAATAAACTAATCAGAATCAGAAATACCCCTACAGTAAGTGCCGCAAATAATCTTTTGTACGTCCAGGAGGTAGGGTATCTGCCGTCAGTGCTTGCCGGAAAAACCCAGCGCAAGCAGATAGATTCCTTTCTTGTGTTTTTTGTAATTAAAGGTGCAGGATATTTAAGGTACGACGGCGCAGAGTACCGTGTCTCCGAGGGACAGGGCATTTTCATCGACTGCCAGAAGGAACATTCCTACAGATGCGACCCCGACGACCCCTGGGAAGTCCTTTGGCTGCATTTTAACGGAAACGCCGCTCTCTACTACTACGACCTGTTTCAGAAAAAGGGGTGCTGTACATTTTTCCCCCAGAGTATCAAGGATTTCATTTCTATTTTATACGAAATAATCGCCAATAATTCCCACAAAACAGACGATACAGAGATTATCAATTCAAAGCTTATCACAGATATCCTGACTATAATTTTATCAAATCCCAGCATACAAGGTCCCAACGATGACTACAGCTGTCAGATGAAATCCGTAAAGGAGTATATCGACTCTCACTTTACAGAAAGTATAAACCTCGATAAGTTATCCCATGCGTTTTACATGAACAAATACTACCATAAAGGTCAATTTAACAACGATTCCGGCGAAACCATATTCCAGCATATTATAAAACTCAGAATTGAGAACTCCAAAGACCACCTCT
>CAMCMW010000034.1 GCA_945876155.1 uncultured Ruminococcus sp.
GGGGCTTTGCCCCCGTTGACCCCCACAGCCTTTGAAAAGGCTGGCGAAACTTTTAAATTAGTAACTGCTACAAAACGTCTTTTTCGGTAGTTTGTCAGCCGTCCAACTTTCAGGGGTGTTTCTATTATTTCATATTCATAATCATTTTTGCAATATCAATTGCGTCATAAAGATTGACTTTACCGTCAGCGTTGTAATCAGCGGCTGCTATCTGGTCATCACCGAAATAGCTGCTGTCCATCATATACTTTGTGATTTCGATTACATCGTAAAGGTTAATTACCTCGTCGAAATTCACGTCACCCGGAATAATGTCAGATGCCGGGAAAGTAACGGCTACAACAGTTGTGGCAATACCATTTTCGTCCATGACAGTTTCATGTTCAGCTGTTATTTCCGGCTGTTCAAGTTCATCATTTCTTGAAACCAAAAATTGATAAACATAACCGTTTATTTCCTCGTCAACGATATAATCAGTATCTCTCACAGTGAAATCATAAGTAATCTCCTGCGTATCATTTGAGCCTTTATGCTTCGGCACTCCAAGGGTTATTGTGTATGACGAATCGTCCTTGCCCTCCACGATAAAGCTGTAGTCAATTTCACCGACTGTTTCTCCTCCGGCAGGAATTACTGTGTTGTAGTACACGTAATCGCCGTCGGGGGTAAGCTGTGTTATTTTAACATAGACTTCTCTGTCAAGCTGCGGTGTGATAACAACGGTACCGCACTTGTTTCCGTGTATCGGATAATCCGGTTCAACTGTAACTGTTTCAGCCGCAGCGCTCACAGCGGTACTCAGCATAACACCTGCGCATACAGCCGCAGAAATAATTTTTGATAAAAACTTCTTCATTGTTTTTTACTCTCCATTCTTTTTAATAGTACTTAGGGTAAATGTAATAATGCCATTCATATCCGCAAAGTTTCAGATATGAATCGGTTGAATCACTAAGCCTTCCGCAGGCATCATAGTTTTTCCATACGCCGTCAACATTAATCTGATTCCAGTAATAATCGCCGCCGTCCTTTGAGCCGTAAACTATTCTCGACTCAAAGCCTGCCTGGTGGAAAAGCAGGTCCTGGAGTGCCGCAAAATAATAGGACAGCACATACTTGTGATCCATTGCATACTCAGCTAAACTTCCCCAGCCGACGGTTTCAATCTGCTGAACAGTTTTGGGCGTTTCATTCTGATAGAATGTGTTGTTTTTCTTTACATAGTTGTAAATCGACATGGCGTTGCGCCTTATGGAATCAAGTATTGTCTCAGCTTTTTTCTGCACGTCTGAAAACTCAACGGCAATACCGCTCAGCTCAATGTTGTAGCCGTCAATCATGGTACTTACAGCCATAACGCCGTCAGAACCGAAATAGTAGCGGTTTTCGTCTATAACCTGCCAGCCTGTTCTGAAAATACCGTCGTCACCGAAATAATACTTTTTGCCGCTGATAATTTCCCAGCCAAGAGCCATTAAACCGTCTGATTCAAAGTAATATCTTACTCCGTCAACCGTCTGCCAGCCTGTCAGCGCTGCACCGCTTTCACTGAAATAGTAATTCCTGTCACCGTCATGATACCAGCCATAGCACATTTTGCCGTCGCTGTCAAACCAGTATGTCTTTGAGTCGATTGACTGTATACCAGTCTGCATGATACCAGTCTTTGCAAAGTAATATTTTTCAGAGTCGATGATTTTAAATCCGGTCACCATTTTTCCGTCAGTACCGAAATAGTAAGTATCGCCCCTTATTACCTGCCACTTATACTGCATGATACCGTCAACATTGAAAAAGTACTTGCTGCTGTCAATGGTGTGAATACCAGTCTGCATTTCTCCGCTGCTGTTGAAATAGTATCTCTGAGCGCCTATTCTTACAAGACCGGTACGCATTTTTCCGTCAGTTCCGAAGTAATACTTTTTGCCGTCGATTGTCTGCCAGTTGTAAAGCATTTTACCGTCGCTGCCGAAATAATATGTATCATTTTCTACGGTGATAAATCCTGTTTTCATAAGGTAGTCGTCACCGAAATAGTACTTGTCTCCGCCGTCGGAAATAATACCCTGTGCGATAGTTCTGTCAGTAAAATAGTATCTTATGCCGTCCTCAAACTGCTGAAAACCTGTTTCCATATACCCGGCATCAGTAAAGCGGTAGATTATGCCGTCAATGGTCTGTTCACCGGTGTATTTTCCGGTTTCAGCGTCTGAATAATAGACAAGACCGTTGTAACGAATCCAGCCGTAAAGGGGAGCGGCGGTGTCGTAATCATAGAATATCCTCAGACCGTCAACTGTCTGCCAGCCGCTCTGGAATCTGCCGTTGGGGGAGAATATATACTTTACTCCGTCAATCTCACATTCACCAGTGAGGGCGGCGCCGTCCTCTGAACTGTAGTACTTGCAGCCGTCGTATTCGCACCAGCCGGTCTGCAAAATGCCGTATTCATCAAATATGTATGTTTTTCCGTCAATGGACTGCATACCTGTCAGCTTTCCGGCTTGCGGGTCTGCATAGAATTTTTCGCCCATGTAATCTATCCAGCCGGTCTGATTTATTCCGGTATCAAGGTCAAAGAACATTCTTACACCGTCAATATCAAACCAGCCGTTTTTGCGTGCGCCGTTGGGGGCGAAATAGTATGTGTTACCGTCTATCTCGCAAAGTCCGGTAAGCCTGTTTCCGTCGGTATCGTAATAGTAAACCTTTTCGTCGTCACTATACACCCAGCCGGAACTGATATCCTCCGTATTGTCCGGAATGACTTCATCAGACTGTGCCGAAACGCATAATGCTGCACACCACCCGACAGCCACAGCTGAAACAACTGCCGGAAGGTATTTTAAAATTTTTTTCATTCTGTCCCTCCTTTATGGCTGGAATGAAGGCCGTGCATAGCCGTAAATACAGCTGTCTGTCAGCTTGTAGCACTTTTGTCTGCACATATCACTGCTGTTTCCCTCAACGGTATACACGTAGCCGTTTTCGCAGTAATCGACTATACCTATGTGGTCAGCCACACCGTCCGGTTCCCAGTCAAAGAAAATGTAGTCACCGGAAGTCGGAGTGTAGCTCTGCTTGCTTCTCCACTGTCCGTGCTGAACGAACCATGAGATACCCACACCACAGGAAATAAACTCCGGAACGCTTCCGTTCTGGGTAAATCCGCACTGGTTTGCGCACCATGATACAAAGCAGGCGCACCATTCTATACGGAAATTAAAGCCCCACCATGTCCAGTAAGGTCTGCCGCCTACGTTTCCGACCTGTGAGAGTGCCTTGACAACGATGTCCTGATTGCCGTTTGTTATCATTGAACCGTCTGAATAAAAGCAGTAGTTCTTATTGTCGATAACATGGCGGTAGGTGTACGCAGCACCGTCCGAGCCGAAATAATATTTTTTGTTGCTGACAGTCTGCCAGCCGGTTTTCATAACGCCGTCAGTGCCGAAATAGTATCTCTTTTCATTAAGGGTTCTGAAACCTGTTGCCATTGCACCCTTTTCATTGAAATAATACTGTTTTCCGTCAATTTTCTGCCAGCCGGTTTTTGCAACACCGCTGTTGTCGAAGAAATACTTTTTGTTTTCAATGGTTTTCCAGCCTGTGGACATTATGCCCCTGCTGTCAAAGTGATAGATTTTTCCGTCAATGCTGACAAGACCGGTTCTCATTTTGCCGTCTGAGCCGAAGTAGTACTTTTCACCGCCTATAGTCTGCCAGTAGTAAAGCATTTTTCCGCTGTCCGGACTGAAATAATAAATCTGACCGTCCTGCGCTCTGAACCCGGTTTTCATAGTACCGTCGGTGTCGAAGAAATATTTTGATGAGCCGACTGTTACAATGCCCGTCTGCATCACGCCGTCTTTATCAAAGTAATACCTGTTGCCGCCTATATCCTGGAAACCTGTCAGCATTTTTCCGTCAGTACCGAAATAATAGGTTTTTCCGCTGACGGTCACAAAGCCGGTCTGCATGAGGTAATTCTGATCGAAGTAATATACACCGCTTTCATCGTTTACAATACCGATTCCGGGTTTGCCGTCCTTGTAATAGTATCTTGTGCCGTCCTCAAATTCCTGTAAACCAGTGGCAAGATAACCCTTTTCAGTAAAGCGGTACTTTAAGCCTGCAATTTCATACTCACCGATATATTTGCCTGTCTCAGTATCAGCGTAATACACAAGACCGTTGTAATGAATCCAGCCGTAAAGCTTTTTTGCAGTATCATAATCGTAAAAAACTCTCAGACCGTTTACAGTCTGCCAGCCGCTCTGGAATTTTCCGGTATGATTGAAAATGTACGTAATACCGTTGATGTCAGTCTGACCTTTTCTCAGTGCGCCGTCATTTCCGCCGTAGTACTTGTCACCGCCGTATTCAAACCAGCCGGTATACAAAACGCCGTTTTCACTGAAAATATAGGTTTCACCGTCAATATCCTGAACGCCTGTCAGCTTGCCTTTTTCAGCGTCGTCGTAATAAGTGGCTCCCATGTATTCGACCCAGCCGGTGTTTCTGACTCCGGTTTCCATGTCAAAATACATTCTTGTGCCGTCAATGTCAAACCAGCCTGTTTTCATTGCACCGTTTGGGGCAAAGTAGTATGTATTGCCGTCAATCTCGCAGAGACCGGTATACTTTTCGCTCTCTTCGCTGTAATAAAAGGTTTTTCCGTCGTCGGTGTATATCCAGCCGGACAGTATTATCTCAGTTTCCTTAGAATCAGTCTGGACTGGCTCTGTTTCCGTAACAGTCGGTTCTGTGATATCCGTCAGCACTGTTGTTACTGTAGTTTCAGTTTCCACAGTCTGCATGTCGGTGACCACTGCCGGTTCGGTCGGCAGGGGTTCAGTGGTATCAGTCTCCTCCGCCGATACACTGGCACTTCCTATGATAAGCGCCGCAAGCAGTGCCGGGAAATATTTATAGAATTTCATTTTGTAATGATCCTCCGAAAAAATAATACTTCTTTATTTTAACATATTTCCCGAAAAAATACAACCCTGTAATAAAACAAAAAGCACCGCATTTGTGGTGCGGTGCTGCTTTATCCTTTTGCACTGAAAATAATCTGTTGTTGTGACGAATCATCATCGGGCGTTTTGTATGCCGCCTTTGCTCTGGCACGTTTTACCTTTTTCGCCTCCGGAGTAAGCTCAGCCTCTGTTACAGTAAGCTTTTCCTCATAGTCTGTCTTATCCGTACCTGTGGCGATTTCTTCAGCATTCTGGTTTTCCGGAATATCCTTTTTATCTTCGGACTCAGTTTCAGATTTGCTGACAGTTTTTTCTTCTGTAGTTTTGTCCGGAGAAACTTCCCTGAGATTTTCCTCAGCCTCACGCATATCCTTTTCAGCCTTTGCTTTTTCTTCTTCCGTAGGCAGTTTTGCATATTCTCCGCTTTTAATAAACTTCGCCTCAATTTCCCCAAGCTCATTTAGCCTTCGCTGTTCCTGTGCGGCGATTTCAAGCTTTTTGCTCTCCGGAATATTCGGATTGTTTTTGACTGAATTTATCGCAGACAGTGAGGAGCTTATCTTTGACATTTTAAGCTTGTCAACGTCCTCTTTTGTCTTACACTTTTTCAGGTCTTCCTCGTACTGCTTTTTCTCTTTTTCAAGATCTTTAAGTTTCTGATACAGGGTCGGATTCTTGACCTGTAAATACTTCATTTCGTCCGGAGTAAGCTTTGAACCGACTGCAATCTTGTTGTTGATAGCAGAAAGGGTTTTATCCTCGTTATCATTTTCCCTCTGCTCCATGTATGATTTCTTGAACATCTCGTTTTTTCTCTGACGCTCGTTAAGGGTGTAGTCCTCAGAAAAATCCGCTTTTTCCTTTTTCTGCTGCCACCTGTTTTTCATGTCAATGCCTTTTACATAGCTGTTGACTGAATTAATCATTAAAAAGTTCATAGTCGTCCCCCCCAGTCTTCTAAAATAATTTTTATAGCCTCGCACATACGCTTACTTCGTTCGCTCCGTGCGTATCGGCTGATAGTAAACTAAAAATAAATTTTTCGTTTACTATATATATCGGCTTTAAAAATAAAAAATCAAGCAAAATTGGACTTGATTTTTTTTCAATATACTGTTATTATTATAATATGAACAATTATGTATAAAAGAAGGAGTTACAGATGTCCGGAAAAATAAAGAAAATCTATCAGAAGTACGAAGAGGCTATAATGTACATCTTTTTCGGCGGACTTACAACGCTGGTTTACTACATAGCCAGATTCGGTTCAAGATTGCTGCTGGGTGACCTGGACGGTGCTGCCATGATTGCAACTGCCATTGCACAGGTCACTGCCATAACCTTTGCCTTTATCACAAACAAAAAGTTCGTTTTCAAAAGCAAAACTGAAAATATAGGTCAGCTGGTCAGAGAGGCTGTGTCGTTCTACGCCGGACGTGGAGTGACATTTCTGCTTGATATGCTCATAACCTTTATTTTTGTTGAAAAGTGTTCAGGATTCTTTATCAGAATATTCTCACTCGGAAGTATAAACTATGAAAGCAGTCTTATGCAGATATCTCTGGTCAGCAAGCTTGCAGGCTCGCCGGAAAAAATGAATGAGTTTATCTGGACTATGCTTTCACAGGTTATGATACTCATTCTCAATTATTTTTTCAGCAAGCTTTTCGTGTTCAGAAAAAAGAAAACAGAGGAGGTCACAGCAGAATGAAAAGACTGAAAAAAACACTTGCATCTGCCCTTTCGTTTGTTATTTTCACAATTTGCCTGTCCGTTCACCTGACAGCGGCAAACGGCAGCGAGGTTTACACCCAGTCAACAGAGGACAACCGGTTTTCTTACTGTGTAAATACTGACGGTTCTTTGAAAATAAAAGCGTCGGATAATGCGTCTTTCACCGGTGAACTGAAAATACCGTCAGCTCTCGACGGCAAGAGTGTCACCGCCGTATCAGACCGTGGCTTTATCGGACAAAAGCTTGTTACAAAGCTGGTACTTCCGGATACTGTTACAGCAATAGGGGAATCTGCTTTTTCAAACTGTTCCGTACTTGAAAAGGTTGAAGTCAAGGGGACTGTTACTGATATAGGGTTGTATCCGTTTTTTGCCACTCCCTTTGAGGACAGTCTTGAAACAAAGAATGACTTTGTGATTTTCAACGGCGATATTCTCTACGACTATACCGGTTCATCACCAAACATTTCCATACCCGACGGTATCAGAGTAGTTTCCGGAACGCTTTTTACGTATTTTGAAACTAAGAGAGATTTCGAGATTAACTATGTAACATTCCCGGACAGCGTCGAATATATATGCGGCAAAGCGTTTTACGACTGCAACAATATAATCAGAATCACTCTTGGAACAGGTATAAAGAGTATCGGCATGAATGCGTTCACTGCCTCTGACATGACGGTCATGGGTTATTACGACACCTATGCCGAAACCTACGCCTCAGACCACGGATTTACCTTTGAACCCATTGTGCCTTACGGTACAGTCAGCGAAACTATCTACGCTGATTTTTCCGACGGTTTCAGACAGTATTATTTTACTGATGAAAAGGACTTCAGCCGTGAGGGAGTGCTGGTTTACAGAAGAAATTACAACGGCGAAAAAATCGAGATAACAGACTGGGAATATTCCTCAGCACTGGTTGATTTGTACAGCTGAAAAAATAAGTGGACGTTTTCCTGCGTCCACTTAATTTTTTATAAATCTTCACCGTCTGTGCGGATAATTTCATTGTAACGGTATGCCGAATCCTTTAAAATACGCTGCTGTGTCTGATAATCCACATATACAATACCGAATCTTTCAGAGTAGCCGTAAGCCCACTCAAAATTGTCCATAAGCGACCACTGGAAGTATCCTCTGATGTCAACCCCCTCAAGGCACGCCTTTTTAAGTCCGGCAAGGTAGCCATTGAGGTAATCAATTCTTTCCGTATCGTGAACCCTGCCGTCGGGAGAAACTGTGTCACGGCAGGATTTTCCGTTTTCGGTGATGTACAGCGGTGTTTTGTACCTGTCGTACAGGAACTTCGCACCCCAGTAAATGCAGTCGGGGGTAACAGGCCACTGGTAAGGCGGTCTGCTGAATCCACCCGGGTCGCTTATGATTTTCGGACTGCCCCCGTCTGCCGCAACGGTGTGACCCCAGTAAATGTTGTGACCGAGAAAGTCGATAGGCTGACTGATAAGTTTCATGTCAGAATCTGTTATTTCCGGCATATATTCCTCGCAGAGTTTCATGCCTTGTTCGGGGTATTTTCCAAGGAGTATCGGGTCGTTGAACCAGACTGTACTTCCCGGAGCCGCCGCTGCCGAGGGTATCTCAAACATTGAGCGTCTTGCCGCCTCGATGTCCTCACTGCTGCTGCTTGCCGGAATGTTCATGTTTCCGCAGGGCGCATAACCGATGTTCAGCGGCTGTTTTGCAAAGGTTCTCAGCGCCGCCACTGCCGCACCGTGGGATTTCAGAAGAATATGGGACACTTCAAGTGCTTCGGGGGTGGTGAGTTTCAGTCCGGGAGCGAGAGTGCCGTCCTGATATCCCAGACCAATTATTACCTGCGGCTCATTTATTGTTATAAAGTTTTTTACACGGTCGGAGAAATTTTCAGCCACGACTTTTGCGTACTCAGCAAACCATTTCACCATTTCCGGATTTCTCCAGCCCCCCAGCTTGTCCAGTGCAAGAGGGAGGTCCCAGTGATAGAGGGTAACGTACGGCTCGATACCGTTTTTCAGAAGTTCGTCGATTATGTCACTGTAAAACTTTATTCCCTCCGGATTTACTCTGCCTGTACCCTCCGGAAGTATTCTTGCCCAGCTGAGTGAAAAGCGGTATGCTTTAAGACCGATTTCTTTCATAATGGCTATGTCGTCTTTCCACCTGTGGTAATGGTCACAGGCAACGTTTCCGTGGTCGTTGTTGAGGATTCTTCCGGGAATACTGCAAAATGTGTCAAAAATATTCAGTCCTTTTCCACCGTCATAAGCGCCGCCCTCAATCTGATATGAGGAAGTTGCTGCGCCCCATACAAAATCGCTGCGAAATTTCATAATATAGTCCACCCTTTCATTTTCTTTTTTTATATTATAAGGAAAGGAGGATAAAAAGTCAATATGTAAATATGAAAATAAAGAAATTATTATTTTTTTACAAAATAAAAGTCAATAATACAAAAAGGCTTAGTACCGTTTTAACAGTACTAAGCCTTAATAAATATACTAAATCAATTTCACTCAGCTTTTCCGAGCTGGTCTTCTGAAACCATCATTGAAACGAAGTTGAGAATCATTGAGCTGTCAGCCGCATTTATGATATTGTTCTTAACGCAGTCTGAATTAGCAAGCTGAACATCAGAAAGCGGATTCTTTTCCGGACTGAGCAGTAACATATTGATGCTTACAACGTCTGCTACAGAAACTTCACCGTCAGTATTTACATCGCCGTACTTTGTTGCGGTTACGCCCTCAGGGACTACGATTTCCGCTGACTCAGCTGTTGTAGTAGTAACATCAGGCTCGTCAGTAGATACAACGGTTGTAACAGAAGTTGAACTGGGAGTTGTAACGTCTGTTTCTGTAACGTCTGTTACAGTTGTAACTGTTGTAACCTCTGTTTCAACAGGTTCTGTTGTTAAACCAGGTGTTGATGTTGGTTCTTCGATTGGTTCAGTAGTTTCCGGCTCTGTCGGTTCTGTCGGGTCAGTAACTTCCTGTCCCTGATAATTCTTGAGGTCAGGCAGTTCGTCGAGAGTAATGCAGTAATCACTCTGGTAAATTTCCTTTAAGTCGTCAGGATCATTGAATATAGGATTTGAAAGGAAGTTGATGTTGTCTGAACCACCGTC